>CANKSK010000041.1 GCA_947485425.1 Bacteroidota bacterium
AATTATTACCTTTGTGCCAAATATCATTTCATGAAATCTTTATTTTCATTGCTGTTTGGACTTCTGTTCACACAAAATAGCCCCCCAATTGTTAGCTCTCAAAGTTTTTATGATTTTAAAATGAAAACCATTGATGGGAAAATGTTTGATTTTGCCACGCTTAAAGGCAAAAAAGTATTGATTGTCAATACGGCATCTCATTGTGGTTTTACCTCTCAGTATAAAAATCTGGAAGAATTGTATAAGACTTATGCCGATAAAAATTTTGTTATCCTGGGATTTCCAGCAAATAATTTTGCAGGTCAGGAACCGGGTTCAAATGAAGAAATAAAATCTTTTTGCAGCAAAAATTATGGGGTAAGTTTTCCCATGTTCGAAAAAATTTCCGTGAAAGGCGATGACATGCATCCTTTATACCAATGGCTTACCAAAAAGAAAAACAATGGGGTCTCTGATACTTCTGTAAGTTGGAATTTTCAAAAATTTATGGTGGATGAAAATGGAAAATGGGCAGGAACGGTATCCTCTATTCGTTCTCCCGATTGTGCGAGAATTGTAAAATGGATAGTAAAAAAATAGCGTTTATGAAGCTTGACATTCTTGCCTTTGCAGCCCATCCCGATGATATTGAGATTTCTTGTTCCGGTACCTTACTGAAGCATATCGCAATGGGTAAAACCGTTGGGATTATTGATTTAACCCGTGGCGAAATGGGAACAAGAGGCAATGCAAATATTCGCCAACAGGAAACCCATGAAGCTTCTCAAATTTTAGGTATTCAGCATCGTGAAAACTTAGGTTTTAAAGATGTTTTTTTTGAACATGAAAAAGAACATATGCTTGAGATCGTTCGGGTTATTCGGAAATATAGACCTGAAATTGTTTTGGCCAATAGCACCAGTGACAGGCACCCTGATCATGGTAGGGCCTCAAAACTGGTTTCTGATGCTAGTTTTTATGCAGGTCTCTCCAAAATCATAACATCTGATCACGAGATTTCTCAAAACCATTGGCGTCCTGCAAATGTGTATTTTTATGTACAGGATTATTTGCACAAACCTGATTTTATTGTTGATATCACTGCGTATATGGATCAAAAAATGGAGGCTATGCTTGCATTTAAGTCGCAATTTTATGACCCAAACTCCACAGAACCTGATACCCCCATTTCATCAGCCGCTTTTCTTGAATTTATAACTGCCCGAGCCAGAGATTTGGGCCGTATTTCCGGCGTTGATTTTGCTGAAGGTTTTTTGGTTCAAAGACCACTTGAGGTAAAAGATTTATTTTCTCTAAAATAGATTTTAAAAATTCATTTCATTCTGTTAAATAAATTTTCTGAAAAGAAAAAGCCCCTTGTTACCAAGGGGCTTTTTTATGTATTCAGGAAGAATGATTCAATTAGTCGATAATCATTTTTCTGCTCACTTCTTTATCTCCTGCTTTTACAGAATAGAAATAAATTCCAGCATTCAATTTAGAACCGTCAAAGGTTAAATTATGCTCTCCAGCACCCAATACACCTTCGTTTTTATCATAAATCTTTTGACCTAACATATTGTAAACACTGATGGTTACATTGCTAGCTTTAACAAGATTCAAGGTAAAACTGGTTAAATTGTGAAATGGATTTGGCACATTGCTTGAAAGCTTAAACGCTTCAGCATTGGCTTTATCAGCTATACCTACTGTGAATTCTGAATTGGCAAAGGTTGCATCTTTAATGTAGAAGAAATCTACTGGCTTGTCTGTTTGGTTGTTATTCAAGAACTGATATGCAACAGGGATTTCATAGGTATTTGGAGCAGGCTCTAATACATAGTAAGAAACACATCCAAAAGCAACGGATGCCTCAGCACTTGAACCGTAAGTAAAGTTTTTTGAAAGTGTTCTTGCAGATGTAGTAACATCCAAACCTGCAGAAATCATATCGCAATAGGTATTACCCAATCCGTTATAAGTGGTTGTATCGGTGTCAAACCAGGTATAGAATATTTTTTTACCATCAAAGGTTGTTGAAATTTGACCGCGGTTCCATTCTGAAAGTGCTTGATTGGTTCCTACATCAGCACCATATGTTCCTTTGTATGACTGAATGTTGCTAACAATATTGGCAGCCCAAGTTCCGGCTGAATCATAAATATCAACCATAAATCCGATTTCTGCAGGTACAGACCAGTTATTGGTACTTGGACATACTAGAGTAAAAATGTGAGGTTTTCCATACACGTCAACAGCTAAATCATGTTGGAAAGCAGTACTGTAGGTTTTGATGGTATCACCAATATCATCTGTATAAACCATACCTCTTTGCATAAGACCTAAATTGTCAATAGGAACATTAATAGGACCATTCCAAGTTGCACCACCATCAGTCGTTTTGTACAGAATTGGATAGAAAGTAGAATCGGCTTTGAAATTCCAGTCATTATGACCTAAAACTGAGAAATATCCGGTCATACCATCTGGTGCAAATGCCACCTTTTGATCTGCCATTACTTTGTCGCCTGTACCATTGGGGCCATCATAGGTTGAAAGTGGCACGCTCATGGTTGTGAAGGTATAATTTACATCATGTTTACTTGGATCAAAGGTTCCTTTGGCAATAATCATGGTGTCAATATAAGCACCTCTTAAGTGCGGATAAGACGGTTCCACGCCAAAAAGAGTACCTTTTTGTGTCGCATGAAATGCATCTGGAATCAAGTGATAAATGTTATCGCTTTTGCTTGAAGCATGACGATGCTGTGTATGTGGAATAGAACCTGAAAATTGGTAAACTCCATATCCAATACCACCCCAGTCTCCGCCTGAAGGCCCTGGATTGGTTGTATCGCGCAAGGGTGCAAAAAAGGTAAAATAGGCACTATCAGGATTAACGCTATTCAAAGGATTGAAAATAGCACCTTGAGGATAACGAGCCAATGGGTGATCATTTGGAGGCGTACCAGTGGTAGTATACACCGGACCTTTATTTACATCCCAGTTAGCACCACCATCTTTGGTGAAATCGTATGATAACCATCCACTACTTGGTGTTGTTGCTCTGTGACTGAAAGAAATGGCATTCATTTGTGGTTCTGCCCACAAATAGGTTCTGTTGTTTCCATATGCTCCGAAAGCATTACCAGCTGACCCCATGGCGATTACACTAACTGGAGAAGTCGCAACATGCATAGGACCTTTTTTGGCCAAAGGATTTCCCTTTGCCGGTAATTGTACTGATGCGGGTTCAGATTTAAACCTATCCTTAAAATTTGGATGTTTAATGACCCGACACTGGCCAATGGGCTTTGCACCTGATTTCTTGTTTTGGGCATGTACCGATAAGGTAACCCCTATAACAAGACTAAATAGTAAGAGTTTTTTCATTGTTTCTCCTGAATTGAAGTTAGAATTTTTGTGAATTTATACTATGAACCACAAATTTACAAATTCAAATTTGGAAACACAAAAAAATATTGAATTTAAAAATATTTATTTTCTAGCAGAAATAAAGACCATAAAATAATTGAATACGACAAAAGTGGTATAATGGGAATATATTCAACGGGATGAATATGCGCTTTCCCTTTTAGCCATAAAATTAAAAAAAGTTTTTCTGAATAAAAGGCAAGAATAGTTCCAAAGGCGATTCCAAACAATCCAAACCATTGCATCAAAAATAAACTGGCAACAATATTAATACAAATTTCAATCAAGGAGGCGATGAAAATAATGTTTGATTTACCGAGCCCCATAACAATGGTTTGCGGAAAAACCAGTCGACTGAAAATCAACAGAAGATAGATATTGAATATTTGTGCACTCGTGGAGAAATTTGGATTAAAAATATGTGAATAGAGAAAATGACTCACCAGCATCAGTATCATGCTGATCGGAAAAAGATAGTGCATCAGTTTTAATGATTTTTTTTTGATTTGGGCATAGGTCGCTTGGGCATTCGATGCTATTTGGGGTAACAAAGACATACTCATTGCGTTGGCCAATAACATGCTCAAGGGAAGCTCCCTTGCTCCATACCGAAAAATGGCAAAGACAGATTTGTCATAATAATTTGATACCAAAACCCCATCGATATAATCTCCGCATCCACTCAAAAAAGACGCTAATGCCAATGGAATCGTTGCTCTTACCTGATGTCGCATGATGGCCCCATCCCATTTAAAAACAGAATATTTATATACCAGCCTGATTACCCAGCAGAATTTGATAAAGGCCGTAACAACCAATCCAATGAAAGCATATTGAATTTCACCAAACACTAAAACCGGCATAATTACCAGAAGAATATGCACGGTAAAAGAAAAAATACCATAGGTTAGGATGGAAATGGCTTTGTTTTTTAACAAATACACATACTCCAATAAATAAGCGGGTGCAGAAAACAATAAATAAATCGCCAGCAACCGACTTTCATATCGCCCCAAATCCACCCGCAAAATAGCATGTGCCAATTGAGGTAGCTGCCAAATGAGCAAGGACAAAACACCTCCAAAAAGAAGCATAAACATAAAAATGTTAAAGAAAAAAGGCGATTTATGTGTTGGATGCGCATGAAAGGATGAAAGTGTTGAATTGATGATCGCAGAAATCCCAAAAAAACTGAAGGCCCCTGCGATAAAAATAAAGGTTTCATATTCCCCAATACTTGAAAGGGATAATCCTGAACGGGTAAATACCACCCCACTGAGAAAAAACATCCCATAGCGCAGTATTTGATAGACTTGCAGGCTTAAGGTATTATTGATTTTTTCGAGGACTTTTTTCAAAATATACGATTAGAAAATATTTTTAACCTTTAGTCGTAGAGAATTACCCACCACCACCACATCTGAAAATGCCATTGAAAAGGCTGCAAGCATCGGATTTAAGAACCCTGCTGCGGCAATCGGTATGGCGACAACATTGTATATGAGGGCCCAAAATAAATTTTGGCGAATGGTTATCAACGTATGCTTGCTGTATTGCAAAGCCTTGTAAAGGCTTGACAAATCATCCGGTTTTAATAAAATTATTTTTGCCGACTGAATGGCGATTTCTGTCGCATTTCCCATGGAAATACCTACATCGGCAGCAGATAGTGCAGGTGCATCATTGATGCCATCACCTACCATTGCCACACGGCCATTCTGAGAAATTTTTTTTAAGATTTCAAGTTTTTCAGCCGGTAGTTTTTGGGCATAGACCTCTTCTATGCCTAATATCTTTGCGACCTCCATACATCGATCTTCCCTATCTCCACTTAAAAGGACGGTATGTATGTTTAAACTTTTGAGTTGCTGAATGGTTTCATATGCATTTTGGGTAATTTCATCTTCCATATAAACAATCGCCTTCAGCTCTTTGTTCTTCATTACATATAAGTTCCCGGATGTATCATCTGTATATTGGGCTCCCATCAAATAGGAACCGGCTTCATACAAATTACCATTGCCATCTTTTCCCTGAATACCCATCCCCTTTTCTTCATGAATTTCTACAAACTGTAAAGCCTTTGGCAGGTTTACTTCCTTGCCAAGTTCCTCAACTATCGATTTGGCAATTGGGTGCGATGAGTGTTTTTCAAGCTGAAAAAGAACCTCATGTATTTCCTCTATTTGACATCCAAACAATTTGATGGATTTAATCTTGAATTTTCCGTTGGTAAGGGTTCCTGTTTTGTCAAACACAATGGTTTTTACCTGAGCAAAGGCCTCTAAGGTATCACCTCCTTTTATAAGTATTCCTTTCCTTGCGGCTAAACCGATGCCCACCATCACTGCTGTGGGTGTTGCTAGGCCCATGGCACAAGGACAGGATATCACCAACACGGCAATGCTATTCATTAAACACGTACTGATGGCTTTGTTCAAAATAAAAAAAGAAATCATAAAACTGAGTGCTGAAATACCCAAGACCACAGGAACGAAAATAGCACTCACCTTGTCCCCTATTTTTTGAATTTCTGGTTTGGCATGTTGGGCATTTTTTACCATGTCAATAATTTTGGAAAGCAAGGTGTCCTTCCCAATAAGAGTGGCTTTCATAATCAGATTCCCATTCAACAGTATGGTCCATCCTATTAATGTACTGTTCATGCGCTTTTCTAACGGCATGCTTTCACCGCTAATCATGGACTCATCTACTAGGCCACTTCCCCATTCAAGAACCCCATCAACGGGTATTCGGTCCCCGGTATTCACCTGTATTTGATCCCCTACTAAAATATCTTCATAAGGTACTTCAGCCATTAACGCCCATTGCCCCTCAGCATTCTGTTTAACCTTTTTGGCTCTTGACTGTTGAAGCTTTTTAAGTTCTCCCAAAGCAGAAGTAGTTTGCTTAACAGAACGATGTTCCAAAACATTTCCAAGCAAAACCAAAGTGATTATCGTTGCCGAAGTTTCAAAATACAAGTAGTTATGTAATTCAGGGGTTCCATAAAACAGGAACATGCCCGACAGGCTATATATAAAAGCCGAAGTGGCACCGATACTGATTAAAACATCCATGTTGGGTGTGCCACTTTTCACCGAGCTCCAGGCACTTTTGCCGAAATGCTTCATGCCCAAGAAAAAAACCGGCAAACAAAGTACCATTTGCACCCATGCATGATGAAGCCAATCAAATGGCAAAAACATATGCAAAAACAAGGGCAAGGTAAATATTAGGCAAACCAAAAACAGCTTTTCAATTTTAGAGTCCCCCTCATGCGAATGACTATGCCCATGATGCGCATGGGTTTGCTCTTTTACATGATAACCCAAATTTTCAATCTCCTGGGCTACTTCCTTTCGGTTATAAGATGTCATTATAAAATTGGCATCTCCGCTCAAAAAATCCACCTTAATCTCTTCGGCACCTTTCTTTTCGAGATATTTTTCAATGCTCCTTGCACAATTTATGCAAGTCATGCCTTCAATATCAATTGAAATTCTCTTTTCCATGGCTCAATGTAACGGATATATAAAGGTCATCAAACTTATTATCAGAAAAAAAATTGTTTTATTTTGAACATCATAAGTTTTTTGTAATTTCGCAGCCTGAAAAACGGTGATTGTAGCTCAGTCGGTTAGAGCGCTAGATTGTGGATCTAGAGGTCGTGGGTTCGAGCCCCATCTTTCACCCAACCGCTATAAAATGCTTATAGCGGTTTTTTTTTGCGTTTTATTTGCTGTTTTCTAGGGATCGAAGCAGGTTTCCAAGGCCATCGGCATCCATATATCCAGGATTTACTGAAATCAAATTCATCTTTTCATCCAGAAAAACCGTGGTGGGGTAACCCATTTTTCCCCCCAAAAGGGATAATGCAAGCTCATTGGCTTTATATTCAGACCGAAATACAAAGTTTTTATCTCTGAAATGCAAGGTGTCTCTGGTTTCTGCATCCAACTTTACCGCATAATAATTCTTATTGATGTAATTAATCAATGCCGTATCTTGGTAGGTGGTTTGATCCATTCTTTTGCACCAACCACACCAACTTGTA
>CANKSK010000042.1 GCA_947485425.1 Bacteroidota bacterium
AACTGACTCATACTCTTTGGATCTATTTCATCAAAAAAAAATTCATCAAACAAAAACAAAAACAAAAAAAAATGATTTCAACCCTCATCAATCGAATCTTAGGAAAACAAAAACCTTCTCAAATAAAAACAAAAAAAATGAAAGCAAAAACAAAAACAATGAAAAATACAGTGTCCAAACAAGTCATGACAAAAAGATTCTACAAAGAAAAATCAGGCTTGTGGTATATTGATTTACCTGAATTTCTGAACGCTGGCTTGGGCAACAAGAATAACTTGTTAATGGTAGCAGGAGCGGACACCTTCCTGGATATTCTTTCCAACAATGGAAAAGAAGTAACGATTAAATTTAGCAGTGTACCCTTCAGAGGCCAGAAAGACCACCTTAAAAAAACAGGTATGGGAATGGACAAAGCATTATTGGATTCCATAGGCCATGCACCGGTAGATTATGGCGCCTATTACAAGTCGACTCAAGCAGATCACATCCTATGGCTTTGCCCAGTAGCAGAGTATGTATTTGACGGAGGCTATCCTGATGATATTTATATTAAAGTAATAAAATAACAACGCTCTTTTCAGCCAAACACACCCTTCCTGTAGATGCCCTTAAGCGTTTACAAGAAGGGTGCGATTGGAAAAACTTGAAAGCACTTGGCTGTTGCACGCCTAAATAAAAAATGATAAATTTGTACTTTCAGATATCCATACCATGCATATTCATTTGATTCAAACACCGGAAGTAGACATTGACAAATACAACAATGTACTTGAAATTTTACAAAAAATTCCAGGACCACTCAAGTTTTTCAAAGACAAAAATAGCCTTGCAACAGATGAAGAAAATAGCAAAACAGAAAACACAAAAACCCCATCTAAAAACCATTCTATTAACTTCTTTGACAACAAAATAGAAGACCAAGAAGAACATCCAAAACCTGAAGCAAAAAGACAAAGATGGAAAGATCTTTTTGAAATCTGCAATTCCTATCGCCAAACGCACCTGATTGCCGAAGACGAATGGGTGATTCTCCTTACCGACGACACCAATGAATACAATTGGTTTGCCGGTGCTGACCCCAAAACAAAAAATAATTTTTTTATCCATGCAGACCAATGGGAAAGGTATGTCCCTTGCGATGCAAGGTTTCCGATTGCCTATCAGATTATGGCTATCATTCTTCAACGGTATATGTTTACCGATATGATAGATCTGCAGAAAAAACTCCATAAAAAACCCATTGGCTGCATCAACGACTTTTGCAAAAACAAAGAAGATATCATTTTCAAGTTGCGCACAGCTGATATTTGTGTCTCCTGTCAGAAGGAAATAATTGACCTCGATATAGATGGTGCCGTGATCAATCAAATCATTCGAACCACTGAAGACATCAGACATCAAATGCTTTTTCGTGAGCGCTTTAAAACCACAAAAGTAGAAAGCCGCATCAGCATTCGCAGTCCGAAAAAAAGAATCTTTTTTACCGATATGGGTGATGCAGAGTTAAAACTAAACCCTTTGGAAAAATGTATCTACCTGCTATTTTTAAAAATAGAAGAGGGCATATACATCCACTCCCTTTCGGAGCATCAAGAATGGCTCGAACATGAATATAGTTTTTGGGGAAATGGAACCTTGGCAGAAATGCAAAATAGAATTGGTCAACTGGTAAATCCCCTAGAAAATTCAGCACACGAAAAAATATCTAAAATCAAAAGAAAAATAGAACAACTGTTGGGAAATGATCTCTCAAAAAACTACATCATTGAAGGACCGAGAGGTGATAAAAATAAAATACTACTCAACAGAACCCTAGTTACCTACGATGAAAACTGGAGAGAAAACGCATGATTGGATGCATCAATCAGAATGATGCATATTGATTAAAGAATTTATCTATCCTATAGAGATGTTGCAACACAATCGAACAGACCGCTCTTTTTATCGCCCACACAACGCTTTATACTCGCAATATTTGCAAGCAGCAACATCGTCTTGCATGGGAAAATGCGCCTTATCTTTGGGGATATTTTTTTCAATATCGGCTACATAGGTATACATTTCATAGGTTTCCTCCTGCACCCTGCGGGCAAATGCATCCAGTGACTCCGGCAGCAAAGCCACTTCCTTTTCTTCATATCCATTTTTTAAATACACTACAATCGGATGAATTTGTTCAATTGGAAAATTGAAATTTCCGGAGGCAAATAAGGCATAACCGATCAACTGCTTTTGTTGCTTCTCCCAATCTTGCTTGCCTGTTTTCCAATCCAAAATAAAAACACCCTCTTCATTCGGCAGAAGAAAATCTACCTTACAATACGCCTTCAATCCACAAATGCGTGTTTCCCCATAACCTTGCGGCTCTATGATCCACCTTTTCTTGTTTTCTGCAGACTGAGATCGTATCCATTCAAAGCGTTCGGAATTGAGCAGATGATCCACGGATTCGTTAACATAAGTAGAAATTTCATCTGTAGAAACAGAATCGATTTGTCCATAATACACTTCAAAAAAAACTTTTGAAGCATGAAACTCCATCGTTTTGCTATGGATATAGGCCTTCAAACGATTTTTATCTACTGCAGCATCACTTTGCTGAAGACGCTTGAAGATAGCTTCTATGCAGTCATGCGCAAGCGAACCGATGGCAAGCGCCTTGCTGCTTAGTGCTTTCAGTGCATTGATCTTCGCAATGGGAAAATCGGGATCAAACTTTCCGTAATAAGCATAATAATAACTCCGCCTGCAAGACTGAAATTTTTCATAGCGACTGGCAGACCACCCCAGTATAGAGGTAAAAGAAAACTGTTTCCCACTCATTTATATATTTTTTAGAGCCAAACGTAAAATGGTTCCATTACATCCGAATACAATTCATTATGCATAAACAGCTTTTTGTATCAAATAGCTGACCAGAACCCATTCCTAAATGATTCATTATGCTGCACAATAATACTCATTTTTTGCAAAATCACAAAGCCGCCATTGCGCGTATTCGGCTCATGATAAATCTCAACACCATCGAGAACGCAAAGCTCGTGATTCCACCATAATCAATTCCAATTCATTTTTTTTAGCGAAGATTTTAATTTTTTAGGAACCCTCCCCTTCACTGTCCCCAAGACCGCCTCCGGAATATAATCCGTGCGATTGATCAACCATTTGATATCTCCCGTCTGCTTGTATAGCTCGCGCCAGAAATCTTCACCTCTTTGCGAAAAAAGATTCTCTTGCAAACTTAAAACATTGCCATCAATAAAATATTTATGGTTAAAAGTATTCAGAGAAATCTCCGCAAGATTACCCAAAAACCATGGAAAAATATAAATCAAATGGTTCTTTTCATCTCGTCGACAAAAAGCAGACCGCTGAAATTCAAACTCCAAAAGAGGCAATACATCCCCTTCTATTTTATAGGCAAATTTGGTCGGATATTTTCCGCTCTGATTTCTTAATGTTTTGTAATACGTTGCTTTCATCATCGGTTTTACCATAGTATTGCGTTTTTTTATATTTTTTTTGATGTTTCGTTTATTCTATTGGGCTTCTTGTTCATATCCCCAAGCCTTTGCTGCAAGATGCACAGAGGATTTTCGCGCCAATCGTTTATCAATTTCTTTTACTCCATTCTTTCGCCTTGCTTTCAGGGATTGCATGTCTACAAAATACCAAATCTATCAGCTTGCCACAATCCAACAAGGGAACCAAGCGAAGGGTAAGCAACTTTTCTGCCGTTTCAAAATCAAAGAATTCAAAGTCATGTTCAGAAGAGGAATCTTTGTAATAATCAAACCTAAAAGCACTGCAACCCGGATATTTATCCAAAGAGACCATTCTTTCATATTGACAGGCGATGGAATGCCCATCTAAAGCATTGAAAAACGATTGTAAATATTTCAATGCACGCCATTTTGTTTTGTTCCCAAAATAATAATTTCCATCAGGCATTGATTTTGAAAAATGCGTAACATCAAACATCAACATACCCTTCATAAATTGATTCATCATATCTTCATTTTCAAGCGAGTGTTCCTCCGAAGGAGATAAGGACAGGTATTTTTTCATCGGCTATGGATTTTGTTTTTACCTCTATTTACAACTAGCATGCCAATCCTTTAAAAATATATACAATATTTATAATCAGCTACTTATATTTTAAGCATTTGCTTTTTACTGTTCGATTTTATACTTTTATGCTCAAATTTTACACACCATGAAGATTTTAATAAGCTGGTATGCCTATAACCACGACTTTGAGTGGAATGGCACAGGCAGAGAAAGAAAAAAGATGAGCAAGATTTCTGCTGAAAGCCCTACGCATCTCGTCCATAAACATTTTTGGGCAGATTACGACAAGCACATTTTGCTCTATAGAGACCAGGAAGAAAAAGACATCCGTTACTACGACTTCCTCTATTCAGAAATCACCAAAGAATTCAGAAATCATACGATTGAAAAAATGCATCTCCCGGTAGAAGATGTTATCGATGTAAATGAAATCACACAAAAAATCACCAAGCTTTTAAGCAAGTACACCAAAGACTCGGTAGATGTGTATATCAGTCCCGGAACCCCTTCTATGCAAGTAGCTTGGTTTCTGGCCTCGGCAAATTTTCCGAAAAATGTAAACCTCTTTCAAACCCGTCCGGCGAAATTCTCCAAAGACCCCGAAAAACCCGAAAAGGTAAACATCCTGCTTGACCATTCCGCATGGCCCACCAACCTGAATATCGCTGAATCCGGCTTGGAACCAGACATCAGCGATACGGGATTGTTTATCACCAAAAGCATCCGACACATCTACAAAAGAGCCGAAGCGGTAGCACAAACCTATGATGTTACCTGTTTAATTCTCGGGGAAAATGGTACCGGCAAAGAAAATGTGGCCTCATTCATCCACAAAAAATCTTCCCGAAAAAATGGCCCCTTTAAAGCCATCAATTGTGCTGCCTACTCCGATGAGCTGCTGGCTTCGGAATTGTTTGGCTATGTAAAAGGCGCCTTTACCGGTGCCAACGCCAACAAGACCGGACTTTTTGCCGAAGCCAATGGTGGCACCGTATTTCTTGATGAAATTGGAGACATCTCTCCCAAAATGCAGGTCAGCTTGCTGAGGGTCTTACAGGAAAAAGAATTCAATCCCGTAGGCTCTCACAAAAGCCATAAAACAGATATCAGAATCATTGCCGCCACAAACAAAAACCTCTATGAGCTTTCCAAAAGCGAAAGCTTTCGCTGGGACTTATATTACCGCCTATCCGTTGCGGAAATCACACTGCCCTCTTTAAGAGAAAGAGGCAAAGATGAACTCAAAGAACTCTTGCATCATTTTATTGCAGAGCAGCACAAAAGATTTTCAAACAGAAGAAACAAACTCAGCCTTAGCAAAGAGGCAGAGAGAAAAATTCTCGCTTATGATTTTCCCGGCAATGCCAGAGAGCTACAAAATTTAGTCATCGGACTATATACCTTTTCAAAAGGCATGGTTGAACTGCACGACCTTCCCGAAAGAATTCAACTGGACCATGGCGCCAAAGACCTGAGTCTTGAGGCCGCAGAAAAAAAACATATCGAAAAAATTTATCTGCTGCGCGGAAAAAATAAAATGCAAACAGCCGAAACACTTGGCATCATGAGAAACACCCTAGATGCCAAACTGAAAAAATTAGGCATCGAAGAAAACTAAACATAAACATCACCAAAAAAACAAAGGAAATGTCTCTCACAGAAATCAAAGAAGCAAAACCTTTTTCATTTTGTATCAAAAAAAACTTTTTATCTTACCCAATCAAAACCAAAAAGCTGTTCGCATAACAGTATTAACTTCTACCAAGCCATGAAAAAAATATACCTTTTTATTTTCATCAGCATCTCTTTCTGCCAGATCGCCCTATCACAAATTCCGGCTCATGTGCCTGCGAATGGACTCATCGGATGGTGGCCTTTGGATGGCAATGCACAAGACCTCAGTGGAAACGGACACCACGGCACCGTTAATGGACCCGTACCTTGTACCGACCGATTGGGAAACCCAAATGCCGCATATGATTTTCAAGGCAACCAAACCCTCAATATTCCGCATCACCCCGATTTAAATATTGCACCTGAATATGCCATCGCACTTTGGTATCTGACCTCTGCGGATACCTATCCTGCTCAAGAAATTCTCATCAAAGGAAATAACGACTACACAGACCAACCTTGCTTTTTGCGCCATCACTCCTCAACACTTGTAGGACAGCCCACACTAGTATATCGTTCGGGGGCCGTAGTACTTTCTAACAACGAATATGCTGGCCTCAAAACCAACCTACCACCAATCAACCAATGGCATTTTATTGTGGTAAATATCCACCAATCGAAAGCAGAATTTTATGTGGATAACATCCTAAAAGACACCACCTATTTTCCCGGACTCAATTCCATCACCAACAGTCTTGACTTGAAATTCGGAGGAGGATATTATTCGTTTACCGGAAAACTTGACGACATCGGCTTTTGGAATCGCCCGCTCAGCATACCGGAAATGAATGCGCTGTATGCCGGTTGCGCCCTCACGGCATCTGCAAGCCCCATAACAGCCCTCGTAAACACCGGAAGCAATGCACTCTTTCAGGCAAGCACCAATGATCCTTCTGCTAGTTTCCAATGGCAATCCAATGCCGGTGATATGGGATGGGCCAATGTACCCAACAACAACACCTACTCTGGCGCAAATACCGCCACCTTAAACATTCAACAGGTAATGGTATCCAACCACTTGCAAAGCTTTCGCGCCATTGCTACCTCCGGATCTTGCAAGGACACAAGTAACATGGTAAGCATCCACCTCTCCGACACCTGTATCATCACTAGGACAGACACCATTCATATCAGCATTACAGACACCACACACATTCAAGACACCATTCACATCAGTGTGACAGATACCATACACATTCAAGTAACAGACACCACCTACCTTAGTGTCATAGATACACTTATCATTCCCATCCTCATTACTGGAATCATTCCACCCAATAACACCAACATCCTCAAAATATTTCCAAACCCAGCACATTCGCATATTACCGTGCATTATGGAAATTTCAGCATGATGAATGGATATACTTTGCGCATCAACAACTCCATCGGACAACAAGTTTACAGCACGCCCATCAGCATGCCCTCTTCCTATATTGACATTACGTCCTGGGGAGGCAGTGGAATGTACTATGTATACATTTTAGACAGCAACGGAAAAGTAGCGGAAACCAAAAAGATTCTCTTGCAATAAATTGTAAAACAAAAAACACCTAAAAAGACCAATAAAATATCGATCTGAAAAATCGAAAATTATTCCATCTCAAAATATTCCTGAAGACTACCGAAATAGGCTTCATTCCAACCTTCCACAATATCATCAAAATCCGCATCGGGAATATGCGAATGCCGAAGCTCAGCAGAAGTACCCTGTTTATGGGGAT
>CANKSK010000043.1 GCA_947485425.1 Bacteroidota bacterium
AAGTGACCAATATACCTTCCAGCATTTTTAAAGTGATCAAAGAAGGAATGCATGATGTAACGGTGTATGGTACTGCAGCATTTATTAAAGTCCCAGGACATGAATATTGTGCTAAAACAGGTACTGCTCAAAATCCTCATGGAAAAGACCACTCCTTGTTTATTTGCTTTGCTCCTAAGGATAATCCCAAAATTGCCATGGCTGTCGTCATTGAAAATGCTGGGTTCGGTGCCACATGGGCTGCTCCTATCGCCAGTCTGATGATCGAAAAATACCTGAATGACTCTGTCAGCAGGCATGAATTGGAAAAAAGAATTATGGAGGGTGTTGTTTTACCCGGAAAAGCTGATTCCCCCAAAAAAGATTGATTTATATTTGATCCCACTTGAGAAAAGAAACAAACATATTTCAAAATATAGATTGGACAATCGTCCTCATTTATCTCGCACTCGTTATTTTTGGGTGGTTAAATATATATGCTGCCGTTTATAATGAAAACCACAAAAATATTTTTGATATCACCCAAAATTATGGAAAACAATTGCTCTGGATCCTCTTGTCTTTTGTTTTGGCTCTCGTTATCCTAATCATTGATGGTAAATTTTATCCCGCCTTTTCATATCCAATATACCTGATTTCCACCATTTTGCTCCTCGTCGTGATGGTCTTGGCTCCTGAGGTAAAAGGTGCCAAAGCGTGGTTGGAATTTGGTACTTTTAAAATTCAACCCTCGGAATTTTCCAAATTTGCCACCAATATGGCTCTTGCAAAGTACCTCAGTACCCTTAACATTCGAATCCAAGATCAAAAAACCAAAATCTTTTCCATAGCCTTAATTTCCATACCCATACTTTTTATTCTGCTTCAAAATGACACGGGTTCTGCATTGGTATTCTTTTCTTTCATTTTTGTCTTGTATCGTGAAGGCCTTTCAGGAAATATTCTTCTTCTGGGCTTTTTAATTGCCCTGTTGTTTATCCTTACTTTGTTGATTGATAAACTGTTTCTCATCGCCATTTTAGCAGGAATTGCCATCATATTTTTTATGGTCGTTAGAAAAAATAGAAACAATATCATTATCATTGTTTCGGGTCTTCTCATTGCCTCTTCATTTATTTATAGTGTGGGCTATGTATTTGATCATGCTTTGGAACCGCACCAAAAACAAAGAATTAATGTACTTCTAGGCAAAGAAACGGATCTGAAAGGTGCCGGCTACAATGTAAATCAATCTAAAATCGCCATTGGCTCCGGTGGGTTTTTTGGAAAAGGATTCCTAGAAGGTACCCAAACAAAATTTGCCTTCGTCCCCGAACAAAGTACCGACTTTATCTTTTGTACCATTGGTGAAGAATGGGGTTTTGTCGGAAGCTTGGTTACCATAACCTTGTTTATGGTTCTCATTGTTAGAATTATTCTGATTTCAGAAAGACAACGGTCTACCTATTCGCGTATATATGGATATGGTGTGGCTTCTATATTCTTCTTTCATGTGATGATTAATATTGGAATGACCTTAGGCCTTGCTCCTGTTATAGGCATTCCACTGCCTTTTTTAAGTTACGGAGGCTCCTCTTTATGGAGTTTTACAATACTTCTTTTTATTTTTATCAAATTGGATTCCTATCGATTGATGATTTTAAGATAATCTTGAATCCCTTTTATCAACGTATGATATAAATAGCTGAAAAGGAGATGATGTTCATGTCTTCTTGTGAATCGTTTTTCCTTAGAATGGCGCGGCGTTTTCTCCAATTGTCAAATAGAACAGTATAAAGGCTTTAATCCTCAGCTATCAAATATTCTCTATCTTTAATTCAAAATGAAGGCGATTGAAATAAAAAAGAATAGGATGCAGCATCGATTAGTCTAAATTACGAGACCTAAACAGAACCTGCCTTCTGCTTATATAAAGGGGTACTATCCATTATTAAGAATAAAAAGAAACGAAGTCTCATTTCTCAATGCTTTTTTCTTTCTCCATTTGTCACGAAAGGATAGGAAAGATAAAGCCTCAGTTTATTCCATCCCTATAAAACAAAAATGGCAACCATTTGGCTGCCATTTTTGTTTTGAAAACGATACGATTAATAGAATTTCCCTCTGTTATCTACAATTTCTGCCTTTTCTTTTAAAGCGCTAAAAACTTCGTAATCAGCTCTTTGTTTAAAAGAACGTTCTGAAGCTGTCTTCTCTTCTCCAAGGTCTTTAAGTGGCGCAGGCTCTGTAAACGATTCTGGCAATACAAGATAAACACCCTGATTTCCTTTAATTGGTGCCGAAAGTACGCCAACTTTTAAAGTAAACAGTGCTCCTGCCAATTCAAGTTCCCTACCTACTCCCATTACATTCGCTGATGTGAAATTTACATTCTCAGACTCTTGTACCTTTAAGTTTAACTTTTGTGCAATTTGATCCAAATTGTTCAAGGCCTTTACTTCTGATGCCAATTTTTCAACCAACATTTTTCCTTTCTTTTCTTTCCTTGCAGCGGTAGTGAGTTCATTTTTAATTTGTTCCATAGGTGCAATCCCTTTTTCTCGTATTTCGTTTAATACACCAATAACATACTTGTCTCCAAATAAATAGACTTTTGAAACATCTCCTTTTTTAGAAGTGAATGACCACCTTACCAATTCACGGGATCCATCTAAACCTGGAATGCCTCTTTCGTTTTCTCTTACTTCTGCATTTCGCTTATTCAATTTAGAGTCTTTGGCTGATTTGGCAAAAAGTTCTGCCGTATTGTTCCTTCCGGCAAATTCATTTGCTTTGTTAAAGGCCAAATCATACGTTCCACTGCTTGCTTCTAATTTTTGCTCATAAGTCGCAATGCGAACCTTTTTCGTCGTTTTTCCAAGATCGAGAATTTCAATCAAGTGAATACCAAATTGGGTCTCTACAATAGGCATATCACCCTTGTTTCCGCTAAAACACGCATCATTAAAGGGTTTTACCATCATGCCTTCTTTAAACCATCCCAAATCCCCACCCTTGGTTTTTGATCCATCAATAGAATATTGAGCAGCAAGTGCTTCAAAGGGTTTGCCTGACTTGATTTGTTTTTTAATACTGTCAACTCTTTCTTTTACCTTTTCTTTCTCTCTTCCTTCATAACTCAATAAAATATGTCTCGCTTTTACTGAATCTGGAAACGATTTACTGCTGTTAAGCTTGGAAATCTTATACGTATTGTTCTCAAAATAAGGCCCAATCATCGCTCCTACAGGAGAGTTAAATAGAGAATCTATTTTAGGTGATAATTTTCCCTTGGCATAATAAGTCATATCCATCTTTAGCATATTCTGTGCTAAAAATAGTGAATCATTGCTCGAAGCCTTAAATTCTTGATTTATTTTGATAATGTCTTTTTCAACGGCAGCACGATCTTCTTTCGAAGGCTCAACATCAAAAACTACATAATCAATGTTCCTGGAATTGTCTTGCTTGTATTCGTTTTTATGCTCGTTATAATAGTCTTTAAGTTCGCTTTCACTTATTTTTATGGAACTATCGGAAACCGAATTATAAGGAAATAAAGCATATTTGATTTTTGCATTGCGGTTTTTGTCTACATAATCCTGTTTTACAAAGGCACTTGGAATGTATAACCCTGCCTTTATCAAGTTGCTGTACTTTTGATTTACCCGCTCTTGTTTTAGTGAAGTCTCAAATGGCAGCCATTTTTCTGCTGTAGCTCCTGTTTGATCCTCATCCATGCTCTTTAAAAACTTAATCACATTGGCTTTATTAAATTCTCCTGTCTTCGGATCACTAAAGGCTTGTCTGATTTGTGGATGAATATTCTTGCCCTGTACCATGTCCATGAATTCCAATGGACTGATAGAAACACCAGCTTTTTCATGCTCTTTGCCCAAAATCATCTCGTTGAGCATTTGATTCCATGTCTGTTCCCTCAATTGATCCATGGTTTCTGCATCAATTTCTTCATTGTTCGTCTGCGCCTTGAAATTGTCTTCAAAACGCTTTACTCTTGTATCAAACTCCTGAGGACTAACACTTTCGCCCCCAATTTCAACAATTTTATTTGATTGCTCAGAAAACATAGACTTGTTATTGTTTAACAAGTCGCCTAATATAAAAGCCGCAAGACTAAAGCCAATTATTCCTATAATTAACCAACCTGCTTTGTTTCTTATTGTTCCGATTACTCCCATGGTTTATTGTTTCTTTTTTAAGGATGCGAATATACAACCGATTAATGAATAAATAAAATGCACTGTTAAACTATAATGCGAAAGGCCTAGTTTTCTCCTTTTTTACGCAGCCTATTTGACCTTCTGTTCCAAAACATCAGCAATCCCATCAGAAATACAATGAAGTATAAAACACTATTTTTGCTCAACCCTTCACTATAAATAGCGTGTATGGTGATTGGAAAAGATATTGCAGCCACAAAAAGCCAGGTTCTTTCTCTTAGTTTTTCCACCTTCTTATTTTTTTATTTGAATATTTCCCTTGATTTTATTGATTTTATATCGACTAAAGGTTTGATTAGACTCAAATCCTTGCCCATAAATAATTTCTTTCTGAGTCGTAATCTTTACAAATTCATCCGAATAAATCTTTGCCGTAGCTTCATCCCAAATCAGATGCTCTGTGTTCAACTGCTCGCCTTTTTCATTGATAACCACCACATTTTTCCTTGCTTCCATTTTTCTTTCCTTCTCCAGATGAATGGCATAATGGGCCGTTAATCTGGATTTGATGTGCATACTATCATCGAAAAAAAGCACTGAAACACCCTCTGGCATCTCTAAATAGGGATTTTCAGTGGTATAATGATCCATTCTTTTTGCATTGATTTGTACCCGAACTCTTGCCGAATCGCTGTACAAAATTTCCGCAGTTTTTCCGGTTTCTGATGGCGTTTTGCTCTTTTGAGTGATTAATTTGATTTTTTCGATGTCATTCTCGCAGCCAAACCACAGCGTCAATTGAACAAAAAAGAAGAGCTGAAAAAAATACCTGCTTGCTAAAATGGGAATGTTCTTTCTAAACCACACCATATATGTTAGTCAAATTTTCTTCTTTCAAACCATTTATCACTCAGATTCAGACCCACAGTAATTTTATAGAGGTTCTCTGACGGAAGATTTACATCTCCAGTGCTCCTTCTTCCAATAACCACACCCAGCAAAAGCTCTCTCGGGTATCTTTGCTTGGGAAAGGGTATTCCAATGCCCAAATGCAAGCCCGACTCTGTTAAGGTATGTCCATTTACTACAATTGGCGTTTTAGTATAGGAATAACCCCCTCTATATTTGAACTTACTTAGGAAGCTGCTACTCGTTTTTTGGGTGTTTTGATACTCTATACCCATCCCAATTTTCAAGCCATTGCCCAAGGATAAATTCTTGCCCATGGCGCTCGACTTTCCCCATTCAGACCATTGAATATCAACACCAGCCGTTAATTGCTCCTTATATTGAGCGGATATGCCCATCCCAATCATGTTCGGCAATTCAATTTTTCCGGTTTTTTCAGGAGATACAGCAATGGTATCCGGTATGCCGTCTATGGAGGAAAATACTTCTGCAAATTGGCTTTGTTTTGCTTGTATGGATTTGGCTAAGCTCCCGGTAACGCCAAAGCATACTGATAAATCAGGGCTTACATGATTTGTGAGTTGCAATCCATATTCAAAAAAAAGCCCGCCTCCTGTGAGTAAATCTTCGACTTTTGAATTCTTACTATTTTGATTGCTAGTAAATTCAGTAAGTTTTTCACGGCGTATGCTCCCAAAAAGATAGGATGTATTGATGCCTATGGATAAAAAAGAAAATGGTTGATAGGCATTTCCAATGAAAATCTTGTTTAATCCCCCGCTCCCGGTATAGGTGGATTTTATGTTTTCTTCATCCAAAACCTTGCTTTCAGAAAAAGTATAATTTGTTGAACTAAAAGGCTGTAAGCCAATAACAGTACCCCATTTTTTGGAAAGAGGGAGCGAAATGGCTAAATGTGAAAAAGAGGTGTTGTTTATCCTCTGTTCGTTTCCTTTATATTGAACCATTCTGAAAATGCTTTGAGCCCCTGCCTCAAATCGAGTATACTCCCCAGAGGAATAGGAGGCGGGATTCATGGGGTTTATATACGCCTTTTCCCGATTTGCAATACCAATATTGCCCATGCCGGTATTCCGCAGGAACCCGGGTTCATTGAATTCTCCAATTCCATAACTGGAATAAACAGATTGCCCCAAACTTTGAGAAAATCCCAATTGGTTGAAAAACAATGTTATAAGTAATACCGGTATAAGATGCCTGAATGTAATCACGTAATTTATTTTCTATGATAATCTAGAACTTCGTTCAGTCCTTTTAAAACCAAATCTTCCTCTGCAAAGATGGGCTTTTTTAATTTGTCCACAAAATAATGCGCATTCCCACCCGTAAGAATAACCTTTAATGCAGGATGTTCTTCTTCATAGGATTGGATAAAGCCATTCATCTCAAAGACTATTCCATTCACAACGCCCGATAAAATAGATTCCTCGGTATTGGTCCCGGTTAAAAACCCAATAGATCTGTAGTTAATAAGTGGTAAGCTTTGTGTATATTGGTGCAAGGCTTCAAAGCGAATCCTCAGCCCGGGACTGATGCTCCCACCTAAAAAATGCCCAGAAGGATTAACCAAGTCATAGGTTATACAAGTTCCCGTATCGATTAGCAATAAAGCGCTTCCCGGAAATCTATATACACCCCCTATGGCTGCACAGAGCCTGTCAGAACCCAATGTTTGAGGACTTGCATATCTATTTAATATAGGTATCGGGGTTTCTGAATTGAAAAAAAGTGCGTTTTTGAGTAAATTAATTTGATTTCTTGCTTTTTCAGTTAAAGCGCCAACATTTGATATAATCGCCCTTGAATCTGTAATCGTTTGCAAAAAATCAAGGAATGCACTTTCCTCCTCCTGATATGAAAAAATCTTCTTGCTCTTCAGCTCTTTTCCATCAAAAATGCCAATCTTGCAAGTTGAATTTCCAATATCAATAGCTATTTTCATGTCTAGGTGTCTTTGTGGTGCGAATATCCATAGTTTTTTTTTAAGAATAGAATTTCCTTTTAAATTAGACAAGGCATCCTCCTTATTATAGGCAATAAATCCTTCTTTTTATCCTAAAAGGCATTTTTAAATCCATCTATTTCTAGGTAAAGAGCTATTAATAATAGGGATAAGAAAAAAAATTATTTGTTTTTTATATGGGATAAAAAAAAATAGTACCTTTGCACCCTCAAGTTTTGGTGATGTAGCTCAGTTGGTAGAGCAAAGGACTGAAAATCCTTGTGTCACTGGTTCGATTCCAGTCATCACCACAACTTTATTTTTTGTTCACAATACCCTGTTCACAAATTTTTTTCGAAATCTGACCAAAGTCATATTTTTTTTGATCGAAACTACCCCGAAAATGCAAAAAATAG
>CANKSK010000044.1 GCA_947485425.1 Bacteroidota bacterium
GGCATTTCCTTCTCTTTCAAAAGAGGCAATTTTTTCAGCAGAAATTCTTCTGAGGTCTTTATAGGTACTTCCCTGCACAATGGGGAATAGGCTCTGGTGATGACCATAAAGCGGGGATGTTTCATCTACGCGCTTGCAGCATCTTTCAAGCCAACGGTGGGTCATTTCCATCGATTTTTTTGCATAGCTATAATCACAAGGGTAGGGCGTGCACTCATCAAAAGCCATGATGATATCAGCGCCAATGACCCTCTGGATATCCATGACATTTTCAGGGGAAAAAAAGTGGGAAGATCCATCGATATGCGATTTAATTGCGACCCCTTCCTCTTTAATTTTCCGATTTGCGGACAGGGAGTAAACCTGATAGCCTCCACTATCGGTGAGTATGGGCCGTTCCCATCCCATGAATTGATGCAGCCCACCGGCATTTTTGAGTACCTCCAAACCGGGTCTCAAATATAAATGGTAGGTGTTTCCTAGGATGATTTGTGCCTCAATATCCTGCCTTACTTCTCTCTGGTGGATGGCTTTTACCGATCCTGCGGTACCCACAGGCATGAAAATAGGTGTTAATATTTTTCCGTGATCATTGGTGATTTCACCGGCACGGGCTTTCGATAGTGTATCTTTACCTTTTAGTTCGAATTTCATAAAGGGTTATTAAAAATGACCTGTTAATATTTTGTCAAAGATAGTACATACTTATTTAACAGATAACTTTAGTTTTGCACTAAATTGAGACAAATAGTATTCATGCCTTATTGAGTGCTTGTACCTCGCTGATTTTTCGAAATGAACCTAATTCAAATTATTACCACCATCATACTCGCTCTTTTTGCAGCTTGCCTGCTCATTCAGTTGCTGTATTATTTTCTGTACTTCCGCAAGTTGGCATTTTTTAAAGATGCCGGTGAGATTTCTGTTAAAAAGGCTGAAATGCCTCCTGTTTCAGTCATTATTTGTGCCCGTAATGAATCTAAAAACCTGAAAAAGTACTTGGAAAAGGTGCTTACGCAGGATTATCCATCTTTTGAGGTGGTAGTAGTAAACGATTGTTCTTGGGATGATACGGGTGAATACCTCGATCGGATGGAATTGCAGCACAGCAACCTGAAAATTGTGACGATCAAGGAGCAGGTAAAATATAGACATGGTAAAAAATTGGCGCTGACCTTGGGTATAAAAGCCGCTTCCCATGAAATATTGTTGCTTACCGATGCCGATTGCATGCCGGCGAGTGAGCTTTGGCTGCAATCCATGGTTTCCAGTTTTGCAGGTCAAGAAAGCCATTCTGTTGATTTTGTGCTGGGTTACGGTGCTTATCAACGAAAATGGGGAATTCTGAGCAGAATGATCCGTTTTGATACTTTCTATGGTGCCTTGCAATATTTCTCTTTTGCCTTATCAGGAACCCCTTATATGGGGGTAGGCCGTAATTTGGCATACCGAAGAGAACTGTTTTTTAAAAACAAAGGTTTTGGCATCTACAATCATTTTTTGTCAGGCGATGATGACTTATTTGTAAATATGCTTGCTACACCAACAAATACCCGCATTGAAATCCGTCCGGAGACATTCACTCTCTCAGAACCCAAAACAACCTATGCGGAGTGGTTTCGTCAAAAAAGCCGTCACATCAGTACTGGAAAATTTTATAAGTTGAAACACCGTTTGATGTTGGGCACCCTTTGGGCATCGCATTATGGCATCTACCTATTGGGCTTCCTTTTACTCCTTGTCGGTTTTGATTGGCGAATTGTTGTGGGCCTATTTTCTATTCGTTTTATTACGCAAAGCATTGTCATGGGCTATGCGATGAAACGCCTCAAAGAGTTCGATCTTGTGCCCTTTATAATATTGTTCGATTTTTTTATTTTGTTATTTTATAGTATCTTAGCGGTCAATAACCTCTTCATAAGCAAACATAAATGGAAATAAATTCCAACCTGTCCGAAAAGGCACTTCACGATTATAAACTTGTTCGTATGGCTATTGACAACCATGACCAACAGGCTTATGCTGAGTTGATGTCCAGATATAAGGATTCTATTTACTTTATGCTTTTGAAAATGGTAAATAATCGCGATGATGCTGATGATTTGACCATTGAAGCTTTTGGAAAAGCCTTTAAAAATCTCCACCAATATACCCCTGACTATGCTTTCAGCACTTGGCTTTTTAAAATAGCCACGAACAATTGTATAGATTTTATCAGAAAGAAAAGAAAGAATACATTTTCCATAGATAAAAACTTTGAAGGTGCTGATGGCGGTGAGATGTCTATCGATTTGAAATCAGAAATGCTGGATCCCGAAGAAAAGTTGATGAAAAAGGAAAAAATTCGTGTCATGCATCTGGTTGTTGATAAGCTTAAGCCTCGATATAGAAGGCTCATTGAGCTTCGTTATTTCAATGAACTTTCCTATGAAGAAATTGCCACTGAATTGCAGTTGCCATTGGGAACGGTGAAAGCCCAGTTGTTTAGAGCAAGGGATTTTTTATACCAGATTCTGAAAAATTCGGAAGAACATCTCTAGATATTTCTACAAAGGCGCTATGTGTCAATTTAACACATATATTCTATTTTAATCTTTATTGAATGTGTTATTTTTACACGATATGAATCCGGAACAAAGCATTTCTGATATTATTCTTCCTCATTTTCCTGATTTAAATGCCGGTCAATTGTCGCAATTTGCCGCGCTATTTCATCTCTACAGCGAATGGAATGCCAAAATCAATCTGGTTTCCCGCAAGGATATTGAATTTCTCTATGAGCGCCATATTCTACATTCTTTGTCCATCGCAAAAATCATTCGTTTTTTGCCGGGTACAACCCTATTGGATGCCGGAACAGGCGGCGGTTTTCCGGGTATTCCCCTAGCCATTTTATTTCCTGAAGTTCATTTTTTGCTAGCCGATTCGATGGCAAAAAAAATTCGCGTGGTGGAAGACGTTATTCGTGAAGCAAAAATTGAAAATGCCCGCAGCATGGTTGCTAGAGTAGAAGACATTCATGAAAAATTTGATTTTATTGTCAGTAGAGCCGTAACGGCTTTCCCTCCATTTTATGAATGGGTGAAAAATAAAATCAATACAAAAAGCATCAATACCTTACCCAATGGTATTCTCGCATTAAAAGGCGGAGATTTGTCCGAAGAGCTCAGTCTATTTGATGGCATGATAAAGGTATATGAACTGCGCGAGTTTTTTGATGCTGAATTTTTTGAAACAAAAAAAGTCGTTTACCTCCCTCGTTGGAATCACTCATAGCATCAGCCGCACATGGAGAAAACCGTTTCCCTTCAATTGTTAAATACTTTCGGTATTGATTGTCAAGCCACTAATTTAATTGAGATCCACTCAGAAGATCAGTTAAAGGAATATGTTTTATCTGCATCGAGAAAAAAATCACCCGAGCTGATATTAGGCGGTGGTAGCAATGTTCTCTTTACGCAGGACTTTCAGGGTACCATCCTGTTAAACAAAATGCGAGGCATAGAAGTAGTTTCCGAAGATCATGATTCTTTTGTTGTAAAGTCCGCTGCCGGGGAGTCTTGGCATGAATTGGTGCTTTTTTGTGTAGAACACCATATGGGCGGTATCGAAAATCTTTCTCTTATTCCGGGCACCGTAGGCGCCGCTCCTGTTCAAAATATTGGGGCATATGGTGTGGAGTTGAAAGATGTATTTGAAAGCCTTGAGGCCATTGATTTGTGTTCTGGAGAAAAAATTCAGTTGCATGCTGCTCAGTGCCATTTTGCCTATCGAAATAGTATTTTTAAAAATGCGTTGAAGGGCAAGTATATGATTACCGCTGTTTGTTTACGTTTGTCGAAAAAACCTGTTTTCAAAACTTCTTATGGTGCTATTGAGGAAGAACTAAATAAATCCGGTGATGCCATAAGCATCAAATCGATTAGTGATGCCGTTTGTCGCATTCGCAGAAGTAAGTTGCCTGATCCTGCTGAAATAGGCAATGCAGGGAGCTTTTTTAAAAATCCTGAAATTGGAATGGAACAATATCAGGCCCTTTTAGCAAAATATACGGATATGGTTGCTTATCCCACATCTTTGAGCAACCAGATGAAAGTGGCTGCCGGTTGGTTGATCGAACACTGTGGATGGAAAGGTAAAAGGTTTGGGCAGGTAGGCGTGCATCCCAAACAAGCCTTGGTATTGGTGAATTATGGCGGTGGCACCGGTAAAGAAGTACTAGATCTTTCTCAGCGCATTGTTGATTCGGTGATGGATACTTTTGGTATCTTACTTGAAAGAGAAGTACAGATTCTTTAAATCTTTTCCATTTCTTCTCGCACAAATTGTGCAAGTTCCTTCACATATTCTTCTGAGAAATTAAAATCAATACCTGCCGCTTTATAGATCGCAGGAATCGATTTTGTATAGCCCAAGGCCAGTGCATCCAAATATTTACGAAGACCTTCTTGTGGGTTTTTCTTGTAGTTTCTCCAAACAGCGATGGCGCCTAATTGAGCCATTCCATATTCGATATAATAAAATGGAACTTGATAGAGATGAAGTTGTTTTTGCCAGGTATTTGAAAATACATCTTCTTGCCCCTCCCAATTCAGAACATTTCCGCCAAATTCGCTGAAGATATTTTTCCAGGCTTCTCTGCGTTCTTCTACTCCGTGTTCAGGATTTGTATAGATCCAATGTTGAAATTTATCAATGGCTGCAATCCAAGGAAGTTTGTTGATAACGCCTTCTAGTTGCTGCTTTTTGGCTCTTTTTAATTCATCTTCGGATGGGAAGAAAATTTGCCAATATTCCATTGAAATCAGTTCCATCGACATCGATGCAAGCTCTGCAACTTCTGAAGGAACATTTTTAAATCCGATATTTTCAAGGTCTCTGTTGAGAAAAGAATGTACTGCGTGACCGCCTTCATGCACCATGGTGATCACATCGCGAAGAGATCCTGCAGCATTCATAAAAATAAATGGTACCCCTGTTTCATACAATGGATAGTTGTATCCTCCGGGTGCTTTTCCTTTTCTTGAATCAAGATCTACATGCTTCATGCTTTTCATGATTTCCATATATTCACCCAGCTGAGGGTCAATTTGGTGGAAACAGGCAATGCATTTATCCATTAACTCATCTGCCGTTTCAAAGGGTTTCAATGGGGGCTTTCCGCTAGGGTCTACTTCCATGTCCCAAGGCTTAAGGGCATCCAGATGCATGGCCTCTTTGCGTTCAGTATCAAATTGATTGGTTAAAGGAATGATATTTTGGCTAATGGATACATGAAAATTCATGCAGTCTTGAATGCCATAATCAAAACGACCTAAGGCCGCAAACATATAGTCTCTGAAATTTGAAAAGCCTGCATTTAAGGCAATTTGATTTCTGAGTTTTACCAACTTGGAAAACAGTTCATCTAAAACCAGCGCATCGGTATTTCTTCTTTGCGCCATTTTAACAAAAACTTCTTCGCGAAGAACGCGATCATTTGATTTCAGGAGGTTTGCCGCTCTTGGCATGGGCAGTTCATCACCTTGAATTTGGACCGTCATTACCCCTGTGATGCCAGCATATTTTTGCTCTTCAATTTGCAATTCGGTAAACAATGGAATGTTCTCTTCTCTGAAAATTTCCACCTGCTTTTGCATGCCCCTGATAAAGATGAAATATTTTTCTTTATCCAGTTGCTCAAGGTAGGGAGAGGAAAGCAATTTGATGTTTAATTGGTTTTCAAAGGGAGCGGTATTGGGTTCAATATGCTCAATAAAAAAGTTGAAATCCTCTTCGAATTTTTTGTTGCCAGTATCGCAGCTCATTCGGATATACTTCCATCCGATTTCTTCCTGCAACACCGTTTGCAGTTCGCTTCTATCACGCATCCATCCTTCAAGTGCTTCTGCAGAAAGAATCTCTCTATCTCGAAGTTCGATATAAAAATTTTCAATTTTTTGCCAGGCATCAATTTGAATGCCTTCGGGAAGGAAGGTTCTGGCTTTTTTTGAAATTTGGGATGCGGTGGTAGAAGAATTAGACATATTTAGGCTTGTTTCTTGGTTTTTTTGGGTTTGGCAGTAGCCTCTTCAGCTGATTCACTTTTTACGGCGCTTTCTTTAGCCGTTTTTTTAGGGGCTTTGGCAGCTTTTTCCTTTTTTTCTTCCTGGGCAGGCGCATTTTCTGCAATCGCTTCAGGAGCGGAAGCTTCTTCCACTTTTTCTTCTTCAGGAAGGTCTTTTACCAAGCTATACCAGCTGACAATTTTCTTGATATCCGAAGGAAATACCCTTTCTTCATCATATTCGGGGAGGATGGTTTTTAAAAATGCCCTCAATTTTGAGGGTTCATCTTTGGGTTGCACGGGAAGGGTATCGCCATGCATTTGTTTGATTTTATCCAAAATGACCGAAAGTAGTATATCCTCATTTTCTGCATAGATGCTGATATCTTCTAATGCGCTGATTCTGCTGGTAGAGGAAACGGGAAACCTTTTTTGGTCCGTAATGCCTTCTACTACAAATCCACCATTTTTTGTTTGAGCAATCACTTTATACAAGCCGCTCATTCCTGCAATTGAAATAATTCCTTTTAAGTTCATAGGTATATGCTGATTTTTGTGCAAAGTAAATATTTAATCACGGAAAATCCTTCAATAAATGAGATTAAAGTGTAAAATTTATTAAAATGGCTCTGTTTGAAGCATTTGGAAAGATAGTTGAATAATATTTGTTGTGATTTTGTTTTTTTAAGAATAAATAATATCTTTGCACTCCGTTTTGAAAAATTAATACGATGAAAAGAACATATCAACCTTCGCAGCGCAAGCGCAAAAATAAACATGGTTTCAGGGAGAGAATGTCTTCGGCCAATGGTCGTAGAGTTTTGGCAGCCCGTAGAGCAAGAGGTCGTAAAAAACTTACTGTTTCCGACGAAAAGAGGAATAAATAATTCCTGTTTTCTGAAATGATAATTCGAGGAAGGATGCCTTATTGGGCATCTTTCTTGTTTTTTAATATATCCATTAAAATTCCATTCATTTCCTCTGCGATCAACTTGTGCCCCAAAGGTACAATATGCAGAGAATCAGTGTTTTGTATTTTTTTTACAAACTTTTTGCCTGTTTTTGCCGGAATAATCACATCATAAGCCCCAAAAAAGAGATGCATCTCTATGGGATATCGCCCTAAAATTTCTTTTATTTTTTGTAGATCCGGGTTGAGGTGTCGAAATAAAATCCATACATCATAGACCAATTTTCGGATTTCTTTATTTTCCATGTGGTAGGTAATAAAGCTATGCATCTTTTTGCTAAGTAGACGCATATTGCTGAGTCCTTGAAGAACAGAAAGGAAAAACTTGGGATTTTCAACAATTTTTTGGTAGAGATTTCGGCCCAATTGGGTATGACTTGTGGCAAAATACCAC
>CANKSK010000045.1 GCA_947485425.1 Bacteroidota bacterium
CCATTGATCACAGGATCGAAATCAGGAGATTTGGGATCAAAGAGTTCACTATGTGTCCAATGATACAAATGATGATGACCACCAAAGGCAAAAATAAGCAACATCACCAAAGCAGGAATCCACATATAGGTACTCATGCCCATGAGAATTCTTTTAATCACAACAGACCAACCCACCTCAGCAGCATATTGTACTGCAAGGAAAAACAAAGCGCCAAGTGCAATGGCCAGAAAATAATGATTGCCGAGGAGCAAACTAGACCAAGTGCGTTCTGCATTGGTAACAAAACCATATATGACAGAAAACAAGCCAATCGCCATTAGGACGAATGACAAGGTTTTGTTGTTTTTAGTGAATATATACCTCATGATAGATTATCTATAAATTTAAATAAATTATTTCGTTTGTGCTGTGCTATCGTTCCCTAATTTCTGTAAGGCTTGAACATATAAAATGATTTTCCATCTTTCATCCACATTCAACTGAGAAGCATGGGAACCCATCATATTTTTTCCATATTGCAGGGTGTGATACATTTTACCTACTGTCAAATCTTTCAGCGGTCCAGAGTATGAAGGCGGAGGTGGAAACTTTCCATTCATCACCATCATACCATCCCCTTTTCCTTGCGCGCCATGGCAATGCATACAGAAAATTTCAAATAATCTTTTTCCTTCGGCAACGTTTTCATCTGTGGCGGTGAAAGGATTTTTCAAATCTTTTCCTGCGGCCTCATACCCTTCGAGGGTATTGGGATAGGCATAAGGCTTGAATCCTCTTGGAATACTTCCTTGAACCGGTAGACGAGAAGTCATGCTATCCTTAAAATTGGGATTCATGGAATTGGTTTCATAAGAAGGAGAGCGATACATCTGAGGCATATACTCATACCCCGGATCCGTTGGATCGCTGCTTCTGCATGAAGTCAGAAGCGTTCCTGCAAGCATGAACACGATGAGGGATTGAGCAATTTTTGGTCTTTCCACTTTCTGATAAATTTTAAATGTATGTTTGAATATCAATTTTATCTGGTTCTTAATTCAACAGCTCCGCTGTCAGTAAGCATTTTTGAAACATGGGCTGACTCTTCTTCGGTAGTTTGTATTTCCATCACAAAGCGATCATCAGAAACCCTTTCGTGCGGTACATAAGGTACTACGCCCGGCAAGATTTTGCCTTTCAGCAAAAAGGTAATCACCATCAAGTGAGCGGCACACAATACCGTACACTCAAAGGTAATTGGAATAAAGGCGGGCAAGTTATGCAGTAAACTCCAGTTGGGCTTACCTCCAAAATCCATTGGCCAATCCTTAATCATCATATACCACATCATGGTTATACCCAAAGTGGCGCCCATGGTGCCGTAGCAAAATGAGGCAATGGCCAAACGGGTACGTTTCAAGCCCATGGCTACATCCAATCCATGCACAGGAAATGGAGTGATGCAATCCTTGATGATAATATTTTTATCACGGATAAATTTTACGCCTTTCAGTAAAATTTCTTCATCGTCATAAATACCATATATTGTTTTTTTACTCATGGTCAGTTGTTCCTTTCTTAGATTGTGAACCTGAAGTTTTTAAAATGGTTTTTAATTCACTTAATGCGATAACAGGGAAAAATCTGGCAAACAATAGGAAACAGGTGAAGAATAGCCCTATAGAGCCAACAAACAAACCTACTTCCACCCAGGTGGGCGAAAACATCGTCCAGGATGAGGGCAGGTAATCACGATGCAATGAAGTAACGATAATTACAAACCTTTCAAACCACATTCCGATATTCACAAATATGGAAATGATGAACGTAGCCACCAAACTTTCGCGAAGCTTTTTAAACCAAAACAACTGCGGGGTAATAACATTACAGGTCATCATCGACCAGTAAGCCCACCAATAAGGTCCTGCCATCCGATTCAAGAAAGCATATTGCTCATACTTTACACCAGAATACCAAGCCATAAAGAATTCGGTAATATAAGCTACCCCAACAATAGAACCCGTAATCAAGATGATTCGGTTCATCATATCCACATGATACACGGTGATATAATTTTCAAGTGTCAGTACCTTTCTTGTAATCAATAACAAGGTTTGCACCATGGCAAAACCAGAAAAAATAGCGCCGGCAACAAAATATGGAGGAAAAATTGTGGTATGCCATCCCGGAACCAAGGAAGTAGCAAAGTCAAAACTTACAATGGTATGCACTGACAATACCAAAGGTGTTGAAATACCGGCAAGTACCAAAGCCATTTCTTCAAAACGTTGCCAATTTTTTGCGGTACCAATCCATCCAAAGCTTAAGATGGTGTAGGCAATTTTTCTGCCTCTTGTTTTGGCTCTGTCTCTGATAACGGCAAAATCCGGAATCAATCCTGTATACCAAAAAGCCAACGAAACACTGAAATAGGTACTAATCGCAAATACATCCCATACAAGGGCAGAGTTGAAATTCACCCATAAAGAGCCGAACTGGTTAGGAAGTGGGAGCGCCCAATACGCCAACCAAGGTCTACCCATGTGGGCAATAATATAAGTGGCAGCACATAATACAGCGAAAATAGTCATCGCCTCAGCAGAACGATTGATGGCCATCCTCCATTTTTGTCTGAACAACAAGAGAACAGCTGAAATCAAGGTTCCGGCATGACCAATACCAATCCACCAAACGAAATTGGTGATATCCCAGGCCCAACCAACAGTACGATTCAAGCCCCATACACCAAGACCTGTTCCAATGGTGTAAGAAAGACACACTGCCCACCATAGAAACATACAAAATGAAATGGCAAATGCAATCCACCAATATTTATTAGGTTTGCCTTCTATCGGGCGGCAAATATCCTCAGTGATATCGTGGTAGGACTTATCCCCCAAAACGAGGGTTTCTCTTAACTTAGATTCTTGCATGTTTTTATTTTTTGTCTATTCTTTTAAATATTTACCCAATGATTGAGTGCATTTTTAAATGATAAAGGATTAAGCTTCGCTTTTTGCTTCCTTGGCTTTATTTCTCACTTTAGTTTGATAGAAAACACTTGGTTGTGTATTCAATTCATAAAGAAGATAATAAGACCTTGGCGCTTTTAAATCAGAACCCACAGCAGAAGCCGTATCATTGAAATCACCAAAGGTGATGGCATGAGTAGGGCAAGATTGCGCACAAGCGGTTTGTATTTCACCATCGACAGGACGACGTCCGGCAATCTTAGATTTCAGCTTACCAGCCTGAATTCTTTGAACACACATGGAGCATTTTTCCATTACCCCTCTAGATCTAACAACCACATCAGGATTCAATACCATCTTGCCTAGATCATCATTCATCTGATAATCAAACATATTGTTGTCAGAATATTTAAACCAGTTAAATCTTCTTACTTTATATGGGCAGTTATTGGCACAATAGCGAGTACCGATGCAACGGTTATAGGCCATTTGGTTCAAACCTTCAGAGCTGTGCATAGTGGCGGCAACGGGACAAACCGTTTCGCAAGGAGCATGGTTACAATGTTGACACATCACAGGTTGAAATACCACTTCCAATTTATCAGGATCGGCCGTAGGGCTTTCCAGGCCAATACGATCGGTCTCAGCAGCAGCACTGCTATAATATCTATCGATACGAATCCAATGCATTTCACGGGTTCTGGAGATCTCATCTTTTCCAACCACAGGCACATTGTTTTCTGCACTGCAGGAAACTACGCAAGCGCCACAACCAATGCAAGCATTCAAATCAATACCCAATCCCCATTTGTGGTTTGGTTTTTCAAAACCCGGATTGGAGGCCGTAGCCCAAATATCCAATTCTTCAGGTCTTTTTTTACCATTGGCAGTCGTTATCAACTCCAAAGGGTTTCCTGCTTTGGGGTCCTTAACAAATTCTGCCAAGGTTGTTTCCCTAACCGGCTCACGACCCATCATGGTATGATGGGTTTGTGTAGAAGCCAGTGTATAATTTTCATCAGAAGTTTTGGTAACCTTCACAGCACTTCCTGAAAAAACCAGGGAAGCATTAGATATACCTGCCATAGGATAGGCATTTACACCAATGATTTTGCCTTCCTTGCCAATGCTGCGTCCATAGCCCAAGGCGATTGCCACAGTACCATTTGCTTGACCAGGCTGAATAAATACAGGAAGCTTGATGGTTTTACCATTGCTTTCAATATTGATAACCTGTGTTTGAACTAGATTTAGCTTTTCTGCTGTTTGAGGAGAAATAGAGGCATAGTTGTCCCAACATACCTTAGAAATTGGATCAGGCAATTCTTGTAACCAAGGATTACCGGCATGCTCACCATTTCCAATACCTGTTTTCACATACAACACCAGTTCCAAATCCGCACTTGTCATTTTTGACAATTTAGCGGCAGCAACATTTACATCACCTTTTGACTGATAAGATTTGCTTTCTGCAGAAGCCATTTCAAAAACGCCATCTTGTAAACTTTGCACCCAGAAATCTTCGTTGGTAGCAAATTTTTCTTGACGACTAAAGAAATTGGCTTTCCAATATTCCTGTATATAGGTTTGGAAGTCAGAAGTATTACCTGACCATTTCAAAAGACTTTCCTGCGCTTGTCGGGTATTGAACAGAGGAGCAATCACGGGCTGAGCAAGGCTATAATGTCCTGCTTTGGGCTCTGCATCATTCCATGACTCCAAAAAGTTGTGATCCGGACAAGAATAATCCATCATATCGGAAGATTCATTCCATTTTTCAGAGAAGGAAATTTTCAATCCTACTTTTTTAAGACCTTCACTGAAATCATTGGTATTGGGGTAAGAATAGAGCGGATTGCATTTGTATAGAATCAAACCGGAATATTCGCCTTTTTTCATTCCCTCAACAAGAGTTGCAAGTGCTGCATCATCACCCTGATTTACATATACTGGAGAATCGAGGTTGATGGTATTGCCATAATTTCCGAGTAAGGAATTGATGGCATTCACAATCATCTGAGCAGAAGGGTCATTGCTGCCACAAATCACCAAAGATTTGCCTTTGGCAGCAAGTAATTCCTGAGCAGTTTTGTTAATAGCCTCAGAAAGCCTGCAAGCAGGAGCCTGTAAAGAAGGGCCACCCGTTTGAGAAGCAATTTTATTGTATAAATTCAACAATACAGATCCCAATTCAGAAGGCTTATGGGTATATCTTTCATCGGCATTGCTACCGGAAAGTGAAAGAGTAGACTCAAACTGTATGTGCTTAGACATGGTATTTTTGTTTCTCAACTTGCGATTTTCAGCATATTGCGAAGCAAATTCAACAGGAGAAATCCACGTTGATAAAAAGTCGGCACCCAAACTGACAATCACCTCGGCTTTGTTGAACAAGTAGGAAGGAATCACTTCCATGTCAAAGCTTTCTTTATTGGCAGCACGAATTCCGGAAACCGAAACGGCATCATAGCTGATGTGCTTTGATCCGGGGTATTTGGAAATAAAATCGTTTATGACGGATTGGGTTGAAGGGCTGATGATGGAAGCAGAAAGAATGGCTATTTTACCATTTTTAGCCGCTATATCAGCCAATTTTTGAGAAATTTGTTGGTCAGCATCTTCCCAGCTGATATCACTCTTTCCTGCTTTAGGACCTTTTAGTCTAGTAGAATCATATACAGAAAGTACAGAAGCTTGTACACGGGCACTTGTACCGCCTTTGGTAACCGAAGACAAGGTATTTCCTTCAATTTTGATGGGGCGACCGTCTCTGGTTTTTACCAAGATACTAGAATATTCACTTCCATCGGCAAAGGTGGAGGCGTACCAGTTGGCTTCTCCCGGATTCACTTCTTCGGGTTTGATGAGGTAAGGAATGGTTTTACGAACAGGTGCTTCGCAGGAAGCAAGTGTTGCTGCACCAATACCAAAACCAAGTATTTTCAAGAAATCCCTGCGATGGGTATTTGATTCTAGAGACTCTTGCGTAAGAACTTTAGGAATGGACTCAGCAAATTCGTTCTGATTTTGTTTGACAAACTCAGCTTCATTATTGAGTTCATCAAGACCCTTCCAATATTTTTTTTCCATGTTATCTGATTCAGTTAATATTTTATACCGGGAAATTAGTAGTGACAACGAGCGCATTCTGTTCCGCCAATATTGGCAACCGTTGGCTTGAAATCTTTACCTTGCTTTTGGATAAATTTCTGATGCCATTCTTTGTAGTATCCGTTTCCTTCCATTTTTACAGGTGTGCGTCTGTGACAATCGATACACCATCCCATGGTAAGAGGCGATGCCTGATTGGCTACAGTCATGGTATCCATTTTTCCATGACAATCGGCGCAATCAATACCACCCACTTTTACGTGCTGAGAGTGATTGAAATAGGCAAAGTCAGGAAGATTGTGTACGCGTGTCCAAACGATAGGCTTGGAATTTTTTCCATAAACGCCTGTTTCAGGATCGTAATCCAAGGCCTTATAAATTTTAGATATTTCTGTGGTACCAGTAATGGTACCTGATTTGATGGCTTTATGACAGTTCATACACACATTGGCTGTGGGTATGCCCGCAGTTTTGCCTTTTGCAGCGCCCGAGTGACAATACTGACAATTGATGGCATTATCTCCAGCGTGAATTTTATGCGAGAAAGCAATGGGCTGAGCTGGTTGGTATCCGGTTGTAACCCCAACATTCCACATGGCCACCCATCCTTCATACATCCCCCATGAGAACAACACCAAAAGAATGACGGCAAATGCTTTTTTATGATGCTTAATCCAAAAAACGATACTTTGCCAGTTGCTACGCAATATAGGCTCAGGAAGACCTTCTTTTTCTCTTACCACCTTGGCAAGGGTATTTTTCACACGCTTAAGCACTTGGTAAAGCACATACAAAACAATGGCACAAATGATTAAGATAACCATTGTACTATCAGAGGTTTGTTCCTGACCACCGGCAGCAGGCTGGGCGGCTGTAGCGGACACGGCAGGCGCTTTGCTGCTTTCAGCTTTGATATAAGCCAATACAGCTGTCAACTCATCATCTTTCAAATCCTGATTTGGCATCACGGTGTTGTTATACTGCTTGAATAAATCAACAGCATAAGCATCACCCGATTTAATAACCGCTTGTGAATTTTTGATCCACTTTTTTAACCACTCTTCAGGGCGTCTTTGGTGCACATTTTTCAGGTCTGGCCCCACCATTTTACCATTCCCAATGGTATGACAGGTAGCACAATTGGCTTTAAAGAGTCCGGCGCCATCCGGTTGGGCATAAACATCAAAA
>CANKSK010000046.1 GCA_947485425.1 Bacteroidota bacterium
CAAATTTAATTTGGTCATCCTTACCGGTAACATATTGAATACCTGCATCAAAAGCCACCCCTTGCGCACTCACATTTGAAATCCCTTCAGACAATACTTTCATGTTCAATCCGCCATAGATACTATGCGAAAACTCTTTAGAATACGAGAAATTAAGGGTTATAAATTGAGGAGAAAATTTACTCCCATTTCCCTCCGGAAGATCCACAGTGGTAACCATAATATCTCCTGCGCTAATAGAGTTTACGCCGAATCCGATTACACTAGAGGCTCCTACTCTTTGACTCAATCCAAAAGTACTAGAAGAAATACCAGAACCTAAAAGCAGATTGGTTCTAGAAAAAATCAATTCTGTTTTTTTGGTGAAAGCAGTACCCGCTACATTTAAGAAGCTAGCTTCAATACCGCGCACAGAACCGGAGTTGGCGCCTGCCCAGCCTGAACACCTCGCCCAAGGATTGATTAACAATTCCTGAGCACCTGCCTGGCCTGCCCTATCCGGATTTCCCGCTTTGGCAACAAAAAGATTCACAAAAACAAGACCCGTTACGAGAAAGATGTTTATGTATTTTTTCATTTTCATGTTCGTAATATTTAAATTTTTATCAATCTGCAGAATAACACTCTGTTGATTTTGAATATGTTTTTTATCCGATGAATACCAATATGCTTGCGTATTCGATTGTTTTAAATTAGTAAGTATCTAAATCCACTGGTCGCATCACACCAAACCATTTAATTACCTTTTCACCCAAACCAGGGGCATCGATGTGAATAATATACAAACCACTTGAAACGGGGATTCCTGCGGTATTTTTCAAATCCCAATCCATACTCGTTTCTAAATTTGCCCGATTGGTTCCTTTTTCTTCAAAACCATCTGAAATATCAGAACCTGAAGGCAAAGAAGTACTTACATTTCTATTTAATCGTCTTACCAAAGTTCCATTCATCATAAAAATGGATACAGAGCAATTGTTTGGCAGATTGGTAAATTTGATTCGATTATCCAATTGGTTTTTCTCATATCCAGAGAAAGCATAGTAAGGATTTGGCACTACATTAATCAAGTCTAGAGAAGCTTTACCAGCCTCTGCCTGATTTCTTTGGGGAGCCATTCCGGCAGTACTAAAGGTATACTTTGGAATTCCATAATTAAGTGTAGGACCTGCATCAACTCTAAAAACAGCTACCGATAAAATATCTGAAGGTTTTGCCGGGGTAAATGTTGTTGCCGCAGCAGTAAATACATCCCCACGGCTATAGGTAACCCCATTGTTCACAATGGCTTCCATTTTCACACAATACTTATCGCCAACCACAAGTGGCCCTGGGCTATTGATATCAGGGGCATAAGGGGAGTACCTGCAATATGGCCTAGAGACATTGATGCGAACTTTTGCATCGGTTTCTAACAAGGTTCTATTTGCCCGGACAATAGGAATGGTAACCCAAGCAGCCTCTTTATATACTTTTGAAATAGAAGTTCCGCCGGCATTGAAAAGGCTATCATATTTTCTGCATTTATCATATTTGCTATTCATGATATAAACAAAATGCCTGCCACCTGCCACCAACGAATCAAATTTGGCATTGAACACATTCGAAGTAGGATTCCACTTCATATCATTTCCGTTATTTTTATTGTCGCTGGAATTTTCTCCAAACATAATGTTTAAACGCTCTCCAGTTTCAGCATTAACAGCAAAACCAGGAAACCATCCAAGACCTTTGGTGCTTTCAGGATTTCCATCAATATCAAGTGAGGCCAATTTTTTCTTTGTACCCTTGATACCGGTTGGAGCAGAAGTGGTTGGCATACTTTCAACAACAACGGACCTACTCCATCTGGATTTATCAGCAGTAAAAACCACAATAATACTAGGAATATTTCCTATTTTATTGGTATACTGAGTAAATACATTAAACGGACTCATAATTTTGACATCATTGATCGCAGGGCCTTCAGGAGCAGAGGAAGACAATCGGTAAGGAGCCCAAGTTCCACCCAATACTTTTTCATACACCTGATTCACATCCATTTTGGTAACATCGCCACCATCACTACCTGAAAGAATCCAATCAAAACTGGCATCACCATTAAAAGCGCCATCCACATCAGGAATACCACCCAACCAGGTTTTGGTTGTATCTAAATAGGTTTTTGCAGCACCTAAAAATCCATTGTTATAGAGATCCAATGTATCATAACCAGGATAATATTTCACTTGATTTGAAGTTACTGAAATACCTAGATTACCAATAATTTGCTCATAGGGTGCCCCGATATTTCTATCGGATTTAATTGTCGTATTTGAAACCGTATTGGTCAAAGACCAAAAAGCCGTATCTAAATTGGCAGCTTTGTCACCGCCCACGGTATAATCTATTTTAAAACTTTCACCAGTTACGCGCATAGGATCAATAACCCTCACTTTTACAGGCCCTTTGGTGTAAACGGGCGAATCTATTTGGGTTTTATCACCTATAATCTGATATAGAGAAGCATCATCTATATCCAAAATTTGACCACCATTTCCACCGCCTTCAATTTTTACCATTTTAGGAACAGCATTGAATTTGGAATTCAACACCGTACCGCCATTTTCAGGAGAGGTAATGTGAGGTATCGCAGAATATTTTTTAACATTTCTTCTTCCTGACAGATAGGGTTCTTTTTCTTTATCCGCTGACAATTTCTCTTCACCTGGATTATAGGCATAAGCAATGGCCATGTAATAATAGATTTTATGATTTACCAAATTACTCAATGAGAAAGCATCTGTTGTAACATTGACCACGTTCTCAATACCGGTATTGGTACCATTCACCATTTCCATAGGGATTTGAGCATATAAACTCAAATTGATATCGTAATAATAATAATTGACAATTCTTGAAACACCATCCTTTATATCAGATTGCGCTACCAGCCTGGCCTTATCTAAGTTATTGAGATCCGAAACATCTACGGTCTGATCTTTTAATTGATATACCTTATATCCTTGGAATTTATACAGGCTATCTGCAGATCCTTTAGGCATATTGGGATCTTTTTCAGCATATTTCTGACCCACATTGTTTGAAAACTTGGCAGGATCGTTTTCCAAGGTCAAGATGATTTGCTTATCCAATTCACGAATGGTTATAGAAGGAGCATCGGGCCCATTAACCACTTTAAAGTTATTATCAAAAAGTTTCTGTGCTTTATCATCGGTTACCTTCAGTTTATTAACAGAGGCCACTGGCCCTCCCTGAGTTGCTCTTGCCCATACAACACCTACGGTAATTTGATTTACAGCACCAGGGGTAAGTGTAAATTTACCTGCAGACTGCATAAACCTTCTATCTCCGGGTGTATTATTCGCACTCACCTCGGTCCATGGCGTACCGGGAAATTTAGGATCGGTATTACCAGGGAACATGAAATTACAAGGTGTAGAACCGTGGAAACCACTTCCCCCATAGGTCATAGGCGTACCATCTTTCCAAGAGCCTTTCAAATAATTATAATAATGCGTAGGCTTTTCTGGATTTCCCATATCAGAAAAATCGTTATTATAGTACACAAAATTAGACATGATAATTTGCTCCCCGGACTCATCGATAGAACCATTTCGGTTGTTATCAATACCATCACCAGGATCAGCAAGAGGACCTTTAAAAAAGTCAAGACCAACGGCAGGCGGATTGATTCCATATGCACCCGCACCTTCATCTTCAGCATCTCCGTTATAGGTATATCCTAAACCTCTTCCCACATCACAACCTACGTAGTCATCAAAAGCATAACCCAAATCAGAATCCACCCATACACCAAAATAGGTATCATTTAAGGTATAAGAAGATCTATTGAAAATTTCGTAATTGTAAAAGGTCATGTTATTGATGTCATCATTGGTTTTAAAACCAAATGCCTGCGCACGGATTTCAAGACCGATAGGAAGACCTGCGGTTTCACCATGAATATTTCCAACATCGTTAAACACCCACCAAATGGTTTGATCACCAAAAAGCACGCCATCCGATTTGGGATTATCAGAAAAATCATAATAAGGATAATCGTATGGTTTTACTTTACCGTTTACATCTGAAAATGTGGCCGTAGGGGTATATTTACCATCAGCGTTTCCATCATAAAAAGGAGCCAAATAATGCCCCTGATTTTTAGTTGAGTTGCTATATTCACCATTTCCGGGCCAGGAAAGAATATCGGGTGTTGCAGCAATGTCTCCATTTTTAAATTGTTCAATTACCTCTCTGCTCATTTTCCAATGCCGATCATATTTGGCACATTCACCGGCGCTGATCACCACATTTACTGTATCCAAAGGACCACCCCAAAAATCAGATCCACTCTGACGATACGTTTGAGCGGCCACTTTCAATTGATTTTGTGAATCAACACCACCAATCCATAAGGCACCAGCGTAAATGGAATTCTTTCCAGAACCTTTAGGCACTTCATATTTAGCATCTTGTAAATCCCACCACATGTCTCCACCTACTAAAATCGTCGCTCTGATATTGTTTACATCTAAATCTGTTTTAGCGGTTGTGGGGGAACAATTCGCTGCAACCTTATTGATTCCTGAATTATCGGCGGGTTTCATCCCGGGAATGATCCCTAGATTTTCTTTAGCCGATGCCTGAGGGGCAAGTGCCAACAACCCTCCTAAAAAGGAAGAAAGAACCAATGATGGTAGAAATGTATTTTTCATGTTTCTATATTTTATTTAAGCGTATTTCTGCGGATTGACAGAAGCCAAGAGATAAATCGTTTTTATTTTTTTAACAAGCGTTAAGCATTCTGACAAATGTTTTTCGATTAGAAATTCATTGCCAATCCCAATCTAATTCTTCTGGGCATGCTATAGTTATCAGGATTGTTCACTTTAATGCTATATAAATCTGTGAAAGCCTTTGCACTTATTTGTGAGTTTATGGTATTTTGAGCTTGAGGTGAAGACAAGTACCCATCATCATCTGGATTTCCTGAAAACTTATACACCCCAATAACATTCAAGGTATTTAAGAGATTAGAAATCTGCAAATACACATTTAAGGTATAGGTTTTCTGCCCATCACCGGCTTTTCCGGATTTAAATTCAAAATCTTTATCGATACGGGCATCCACATTAAATTGCCATGGATATCTAGAGCCATTAACAGAACCACTCAAGGTAGATTGTTTTTGCACACCAAATTGACCTTCAGGTGTCACATTTTTTTGTTTGGTATAAGGCACTCCTGATCCCAAGCGACCTACTAAATTCACACCAGCATTTGCAAACACTTGTTTTCCGAACCATACAGGGCCATTGTAATCTTCACCTGATTCGTATCTAAAATCAAAGGACGTAACCAATAAATGTCTTTGATCGAAATCCAATGGCAGAGGGGTTCTAAGATTGGGCTGACCTGCATTGATGGTACTAAATCCAGATTCAATTCCAGAGCCTGTACCATCAGCAAACTGAAGTTGGTAACTTGCCTTGATGGCAACATTGCTCGAACGACGCAAATCATAAGAAATTACCAAGCCTTTTACCGTTCCAAAATCTATATTGCCAAAGGTATTGTATTTGAAAGGAAATGCCTGACTCACACCGATGGCATGAATTTGATTTTTCAATTCGCGATAAAACGCAGAGATACTGATGGCAGAACTGTTGTTTAGTTTTTGTTTGAAGCCCAATTCATAATCGGTTGTTTTTTCAGGCTTTAAATCAGGGTTATTAATAATAGAGTTCGCATATTGTTCTAAAAACAAGTACTGAGGCAATACGATTCTAGAACGCAAAGATGGGCGTTGGCTCAAAATATCATAATGGGCAAAAAAGAGCGCTTCATCAGAAATAGGAAACGAGAAAGCGATACGAGGCATAAAATTGATTTGGGGCTCATAATCTTTAAAGGCCTTCCATAAATTTTCACTTTTATTGGCGCCTTTTGCATCTTCTGGAGCTAGCAAGTAGGGCTTAATCTCGCCCGATTGACTTGATTTGGCAAGAATACCCGGATCGGTAATTTGAGCACCGTTTTCATCGTACCATTTATCACCACTCCTATAGCCCAAAATTTGTGTCGGATTGTTATAATTATCCACATATACCACATAATCACTTCCTATATTTGAAGGAACCCCAGCACCTTTGGTTAAGGCAACTACCTCCGGATCCTGGGCAGTATGTGCATCATAGAGCAAGTACTTGTCTTTCAATACAGGCTGATTGGCATCAAAGCGATCGATACGAAGTCCTATATTAAATAAGAGATCATTAAACGCAAACTTATCCTGAATATAACCAGCAAAATAGGTAGGCTCAAAGGCAGGCAATTCACGCGTATAGTTGTTATTGACATCTCTTTTGGTAAAAAATTCTTTTAAGGTTGGCTTTCCGTTCAATTGATTTCCATAGGCATCATAACCATAATAAGAAACATATGGACTACCATTGTTAAGCAATTCATCAGGTGTAAAATAAGTCAATTTGAACTGATCGGGTGAAAATGAATCAATATCAAGCCACTCTGTATTTGACTTACCAAGAGCAGTTCTTATATTTTCATAAAAACCGGTAGTAAATACAGAATCTGCAACATATTGGCGAGGATAACGAATGGTATCACCGGTAACAGATGCAATTGGATTGTCGGTATCTAATTTTTCATTGTGAGAATTTGCAAGTTGTCGCATCAGGCTCCATAGGCCCACCGGAGCTACTGAAAAGGCCCTTTCAAACCTTTGCTCAAACTCCATACCCACGATGATCGCATGATTTTTAATATCTGCAGACCCCTGAGCAGAAACCCGAAACTGATCTTGAACAATTTTACGGTAACTATTGTATTGGTTTCCGGTGTTGGTATAAATAGAGTAAACTGATTGAGGAGCATCACCATTTAACAAGCCACCATTTGATTGAACTTGTTGAAAGCTATATACATTATCATTTGCGATGTTATAATAGGCACTGGTATAATTTGCGGCCAAAGGATTCAAGCTACCAGGCACAAAATCATATTTAACATCCTGATATCCAAGCAAATAATATTTGCCATCGGCTTTCTTTGTAAAGATTTCATCTTTGGTGGTGGTAAACTTTCCTAAATATCCATAGTTAAACAATTTATCGCCATGGGAATTGTCATCATCCGTTTCAGTAAAACGAGAGAAGTCACCTTGTACAGAATAAAAAATATTTTTTACGGTAGAAGCTGATTTTTCTGATTCAGGCCCTTGCGCAA
>CANKSK010000047.1 GCA_947485425.1 Bacteroidota bacterium
ACCTTTTTTCAGATTTACGCTCATGTTAGTAAAAACCTTTGGCAGCGCCGTTTATGGCATCAATGCAACCACCATTACCATCGAAGTAAATGTGGGTATTGGCATCAAATTTTTTCTCGTCGGCTTACCAGACAATGCTGTAAAGGAGAGCCAACAACGCATTGAAGCGGCATTAAAAAACAATGGATACAACATCCCCGGAAAAAAGATTGTGGTCAATATGGCCCCGGCAGATATTCGCAAAGAAGGCTCTGCCTATGACCTTCCCATCGCCATCGGTATTTTGGCAGCAACAGGGCAAATAGCACCCGAAGTCCTTTCGGAATACATCATCATGGGTGAATTATCATTAGATGGAGGGCTACAACCCATGAAAGGGGTACTCCCCATTGCCATTCAGGCACGCAAAGAAGGCTACAAAGGCTTTATACTCCCCAAAGAAAATGCCAGAGAGGCCGCAATCGTTAACGACTTAAAGGTGTATGGCGCCTCAAATATCAAGGAGGTCATCGATTTTTTTGAAGGAAAAGAAAGTCTGATTCCGACAGAAGTAGATACCCGAAAGGAGTTTATGGCGCAGCAGTCCAACCAGGAAATTGATTTTGCGGATGTAAAGGGCCAAGAAAACATCAAAAGAGCATTGGAAATCGCTGCTGCGGGAGGGCACAACCTGATTCTCATTGGCCCTCCGGGAGCCGGAAAAACCATGTTGGCAAAGCGACTTCCCACCATTCTGCCACCCTTGAGCCTGAACGAAGCCTTAGAAACCACCAAAATACATTCTGTAGCCGGAAGAATGGGCAAGGAAAGCTCTTTGATTTCGATGCGACCCTTTCGCTCTCCGCATCACACCATCAGTGATGTAGCCCTTGTTGGCGGGGGCGGCATCCCTCAACCGGGTGAAATATCCCTTGCTCACAACGGAGTACTTTTTCTTGACGAATTGCCTGAATTTAAAAGAACAGTGCTTGAGGTCATGCGCCAGCCGCTTGAAGAAAGAAGGGTAACCATTTCACGCGCAAGATTTTCGGTGGAATATCCCGCAAGCTTTATGCTGGTGGCTTCTATGAACCCCTGCCCCTGTGGCTTTTACAACCATCCGGAAAAAGACTGCGTTTGTGGTCCCGGCGTGGTGCAAAAATACCTAAATAAAATTTCAGGCCCTTTACTTGACCGAATCGATCTGCATGTGGAAGTAACCCCGGTACCCTTTCGAGAACTTACCATGGAAAGAACCTCCGAAAAAAGTGAAGTCATCAGAAATCGGGTCATTGAAGCCAGAAAACTGCAATCAAAACGATTTACGGATTCGCATGAAACCTACTGCAACGCACAGATGTCATCCAAACAACTAAGAAGTGTTTGCAAAATCAATGAAAATGGCATGCTATTATTGAAATCAGCGATGGACCGCTTGGGCCTTTCAGCAAGGGCCTATGACCGTATTTTAAAAGTATCCAGAACCATTGCCGACCTGTCAGGAAGCGATGACATCCAAACGGAACATCTGGCAGAAGCCATTCATTTTAGAAGCTTAGACCGAGAGGGCTGGGCAGGATAATAAAAGATAAGATTTTATATTTGAAGTGAAATGCACAAAAAAATCACTCTCATATAAAAGCATTTTATTTTACGGCACACAGAGTATTTCAAGTTGCCGATATATTTCCCTACTTTTACGGCTCAAAATTCAATCTTTGATCTATGCAAGGAAATAGTCTGCTCGAAATAAAAAATTTGGTTACGGAGTTCCGAACCGAGGATGAAACCGTGAAGGCGGTAGACCAAATCAGCTTTGTTCTCAACAAAGGAGAAACGCTAGGCATTGTAGGAGAATCCGGTTCCGGAAAATCGGTGACCTCTCTATCCGTGATGCGACTCATACCCAATCCCCCCGGAAAAATCAGCGGAGGAGAAATTATCTACCATTCCAAAAACAAAGGGCCTATCGACTTATTGAAGCTCAGTGAAAAGGAAATGAGGGAACTCAGGGGAAATGAAATCGCGATGATTTTTCAAGAGCCCATGACCTCCCTGAATCCTGTTTTTACCTGTGGCGAGCAGGTGATGGAGGCCATTATCATCCACCAAAAAATCACAAAAAAAGAAGCCAAAGAAAAAACCATCCAGCTTTTCAATAAAGTACAACTTCCCAGACCGGAAAGCATTTTTGATGCCTATCCACATCAGATTTCGGGTGGACAAAAACAAAGGGTGATGATTGCCATGGCGATGTCCTGCAATCCTTCTATCCTTATTGCCGATGAGCCCACCACCGCGCTGGATGTTACCGTGCAAAAAACCATATTGGACCTCATGCGCAAACTGCAAGATGAGAATGATATGGGGATTATGTTTATCACCCACGACTTAGGCGTCATTGCAGAGCTTGCCGATAAAGTGGTGGTGATGTACAAAGGAAAAATTGTGGAGCAAGGTTCTGTATGGGACATTTTTTCAAACCCACAGCATCCCTATACCAAGGGCTTGTTGGCCTGCCGTCCACCCTTAAACAAGAGACTGAGCTTGCTTCCTACCATTACAGATTTTATGAAGGAAGATGCGGAAGGCAAAATGATAGAAATCAGCAAATCCGTAGATGAAGTGATCAATCGCTATGTGATAACTGCTGAGCAGAACAAGGCCCAGCATGTTGAATTGTATAAAAAACAACCCATTCTTCGGGTAAAAAATTTAAAAACCTATTTCCCCATCCAAAAAGGCATTTTCGGCAAGGTAAGCGAATATGTAAAGGCGGTAGATGATGTGAGCTTTGATGTATATCCTGGAGAGACCCTTGGACTGGTAGGCGAATCGGGATGCGGAAAAACAACCCTTGGCCGCACCATCTTGCGACTCATTGAACCCACGGGTGGACAAGTAGAATTTATGGGCAAAGACCTTGCCTCACTCAGCCAAGGAGAGCTGCGGGAAATGAGAAAACATATTCAGATTATTTTTCAAGATCCATATTCTTCCCTCAATCCTAGACTCACGGTAGGTGAGGCCATCATGGAACCCATGCAGGTTCATGGCATCTATGCCGATGATAAAGAAAGAAAAAAGAAAGTCATTGAGCTGTTGGAAAAAGTGAATATGAAAGCCATTCATTTTTATCGCTATCCCCACGAGTTTTCTGGGGGACAAAGACAAAGAATCTGCATCGCAAGAGCATTGGCTCTCAACCCCAAGTTTATCATCTGCGATGAATCGGTTTCGGCATTGGATGTCTCGGTTCAGGCACAAGTGCTGAACTTGCTCAACGAACTCAGAAAGGACTTTGACTTTACCTATATATTTATCTCTCACGACTTATCGGTGGTGAAGTTTATGTCAGACCGCATGGTGGTGATGAACAAGGGCAAAATTGAGGAAATGGGCGATTCTGATGAAATCTATTCAAATCCCAAAACCGACTACACGCGAAAACTCATCTCTGCCATCCCCAAAGGGGATTTGGACGACATCAAAGCCTCTATCAATAGAATACGAAAAACCATTGCCTGATTAACAACATGAAAATATATACCAAAACAGGCGACAAAGGAAGCACCTCCCTACTCGGAGGCACAAGGGTTTCAAAAAATCACATTCGCATTGAATCTTATGGTGAAGTTGATGAGTTGAACTCTTTTATCGGCCTGCTGCGCGATCAAGACATTCAAGAGGATGCTAAAAATTTTTTACTGGAGGTACAAGACCGACTCTTTACCATCGGCTCCAGCTTGGCCTCAGACCCCGGCAAATCCAAAGTAAAAATACCCGAACTAAGCCAAGAGGACATTGATTTGCTTGAAAAGGAGATTGATAAAATGAACGAGGTGCTCCCAGAGATGCGATCCTTTGTTCTTCCCGGAGGACATACCTTTGTATCCTTCTGCCACATCGCCCGCTGTGTTTGCCGCAGGGCCGAAAGACATGTGGTGCGCTTGGCTCAAAATGAGGAAGTTAACGAATTGGTAATCATTTATCTGAATAGACTTTCTGATTATCTGTTTGTATTGTCCAGGAAAATCGCCTTTGACCTAAAAGCCATCGAAACACCCTGGAAACCAAGAATGTAGACTGCTAATTTCCGGCAGAAAAAAGAGCCCAATCTCCCTTTCTACACTTGAAATGCCTGCCGAAAAATCGCAGAAAAGCATTCATTTTTTTATTTGTTTTTTCAAAACTTATTTTTATATATTTGCACGCTGATTCAGAAGTTGTAGAATCATTCAAAAAACGGCAGAAATTATTTTTTATCTTACTGAAAACCAATAAAATAAAAAATAAAAATTTTCGGTAGCGCCACCTTTAGAAAATGACAACTTCAGAGAGTCAAAAACGTTGTTCAATTGTTATCAAAATCTTTAAATAATATGTACTGGACTTTAGAATTGGCTTCGCATCTAGAAGATGCACCATGGCCTGCAACCAAAGATGAATTGATAGATTATGCCATCCGTTCCGGCGCCCCCCTTGAAGTAATCGAAAATCTTCAGGAGCTAGAAGACGAGGGCGAACCTTATGAAAGTATCGAAGAAATCTGGCCGGATTATCCGACCAAAGATGACTTCTTTTTCAATGAGGACGAGTACTAATTTAATTAGTACGGGGAATAACCACCCCTATCATTTGCTTAATTTTGCAGCTTTCACATTGTACATTCTATTGCTATGCTCGATTCATTCACAAAAACCCTTTCAAAACTTTTTGGAAGCAAGTCAGACAGAGACCTCAAAGGGCTAAACCCCATCTTGCATCAAATCTTGCAAGAATACCCTAAATATAGCGCCTTGAGCAATGATGCCTTGCGTGAAAAAACCCTTGAATTTAAAGAAAGAATCAGGCAATATATTTTAGAGGAAAGCACTACCATTGAAACCCTCCAAAAGCAGTTGGATGAAGATCCAAACATGGATGTGGACGCCAAAGAAAACTTTTATGCCCAGGTAGATGCTTGCAAAAAAACCATTGACGCCAAAACCGAAGAAATTCTGCAGGAAATACTTCCTGAAGCTTTTTCTGTTGTAAAAGAAACGGCCAAACGCTTTACTGAAAACAGTGAATTGGAAGTGACGCCCACACAACATGATAGAGAATTGGCAGCGGTAAAATCGAATGTGATTATCAGAAACGATAAAGCATACCATCAAAATACCTGGATGGCTGCCGGCAATACCGTAAAATGGGATATGGTGCATTACGATTCTCAATTGATTGGAGGTACCGTGCTACACCAGGGCAAAATTGCCGAAATGGCTACAGGGGAAGGAAAAACGTTGGTTGCCACCCTGCCTATTTACCTCAATGCCCTTGCAGGCAGAGGTGTTCACATTGTTACGGTGAATGATTATCTCTCCCGACGCGATGCGGAATGGAATGGACCTATCTTTGAATTTTTAGGCCTTACCGTAGATTGTATTGACAAACATGAGCCCAATTCAGAAGAAAGAAAAAAGGCTTATCGTGCAGACATTACCTATGGCACCAACAATGAATTTGGCTTCGATTACCTCAGGGATAACATGGCCCGCAATACTGAAGACATTGTTCAGCGCGAGCATTTTTATGCCATCGTAGATGAGGTGGATTCGGTGTTGATTGATGATGCCCGAACCCCTTTAATTATTTCTGGACCCACACCCAAGGGTGAAAACCATGAGTTTTTTGCCCTCAGACCTAGGGTAGATGCTTTGGTAAACGCACAAAGAAATTACATCAATACCGTTTTGGTTGATGCCAAAAAACTTCTTGCAGAAAAGAAAGAAGATGAAGGCGGGCTAGCGCTCTTGAGGGCCTACAGAGGCCTACCCAAAAACAAGCCCTTGATTAAATTCCTTGGAGAACCCGGCATGCGCTCACAGCTGCAAAAGACCGAAAACTTCTACATGCAGGATCAAGCCAAAGAGATGCACAAAGTGGATACTGAACTGTATTTTGTGATTGATGAAAAAAACAATTCTGTTGAACTCACCGAAAAGGGTATTGAATACATCACCTCATCGGCTGAAGACAAAGATTTTTTTATCCTTCCAGATGTAGGCTCAGAAATTGCGGATATCGAAAAAGCACAAATGACGGATGCTGAAAAACTAGAAGCCAAAGACATCCTTTTGCGCGACTTTTCCATCAAATCCGAAAGAATTCATACCATCACACAGTTGCTGAAAGCCTATACCCTCTTTGAAAAAGATGTGGAATACATCATCGCCGACAGCAAAATCAAAATTGTGGATGAGCAAACAGGCCGTGTACTTGATGGCAGAAGATATTCCGATGGTTTACATCAGGCCATTGAGGCCAAAGAAAATGTAAAAATTGAAGCCGTCACCCAAACCTTTGCCACCATCACCCTGCAAAATTATTTTAGGATGTTCCACAAACTTTCCGGTATGACGGGAACAGCGGAAACAGAGGCAGGAGAATTCTGGGAAATATACAAGCTCGATGTGGTGGTAATTCCTACCAACAGAAATATTGTGCGAAAAGACGAGGAAGATCTTGTCTATAAAACCAAAAGAGAAAAATACAATGCGGTGATTGAGGAAATCGTAAAACTCACCACTGCTGGCAGACCTGTTCTTGTGGGTACAACATCGGTTGAGATATCAGAGTTACTCAGCCGAATGCTCAAGTTAAGAGGCATCAAACACAACGTCTTAAATGCCAAATTGCATAAAAAAGAAGCGGATATTGTAGCAGAAGCCGGATTTTCCGGAACGGTTACCATTGCCACCAATATGGCAGGCCGTGGTACCGATATCAAGCTAGGCCCGGGCGTGAAAGAATCCGGTGGACTTGCTATTATTGGTACAGAGCGTCATGATTCAAGACGTGTAGACAGACAGCTTCGCGGAAGAGCAGGAAGACAGGGAGATCCAGGATCTTCCCAATTTTTTGTTTCTCTGGAAGATGATCTCATGCGACTATTTGGCTCTGACAGAATTGCCCGACTGATGGATAGAATGGGTATAGAGGAAGGCGAGGTCATTCAGCATTCGATGATTTCCCGTTCGATAGAAAGGGCGCAGAAAAAAGTAGAGGAAAACAACTTCGGCATCAGAAAAAGATTGCTGGAGTATGATGATGTAATGAACTCACAACGTGAAGTAGTATACAAAAAAAGAAGGCATGCTTTGTATGGCGAAAGATTGGCGCTTGACATCCTGAATATGATGTACGATGTGACCTCTTCTACAGTGCTTGCTTTTCAAGATAGCAGAGATTACGA
>CANKSK010000048.1 GCA_947485425.1 Bacteroidota bacterium
AATTTCCCAATTTCAACTCCTGCATCCCATTTTCCAGTTTGCCGCCAAAAGATTTTCCTTGGAAAAAAATCAAAAAAGAAAAGCATATTAAAAAATATTTTGCAGTTTTGCAAAATAGAGATAGGCAATTATTCGTTAATTTTTTTTTCATTGCAGGGAGATACGCATCAAAAATATGCATTTCAAGAGAAAAATCTGTAAAAAAGATAAAAATAGGTTGTTTTGCCTAACTTTTTTAAAAAATATTCGTACACTTACAATTGATTAAAATTTAATTCGTTTAACACCCATGATCAAGCGCTTTGCACTTCCAATCCTTCCGGTTATTTTTATTGTGGCTCTTTTTACATTGAGCAGTATGGCGGTAGAAAATATGGATTCAAATACTGATGAAACCATTGATAGCGTAGAAACTTTTGCTAGTAAAATAACCGTGAGTGATCGGTACATGGCTTCCTATACCGCCGATACCTCCAAGTTGAAACTTTGTAAGTATGAAAGTTGTTTTGTTCCTGATTTTAGTGATCAGGAATATGAATACCGGATGAAAAAAATGAAAAGCAATATATCCTTGGTCTACAACAGCGATGTTAAAGGCTATATTCGGATGTATACCATGAAAAGACGCACGCTTGCTACCCGAATTATCGGACGCAGCTATGATTATTTTCCCAAATTGGAAGCAGAGCTCAAAAGACAAAAAATGCCGGTAGAACTTAAAAATCTGGCCATCGTAGAATCGGCACTCAATATGGATGCGCTTTCTAAATGCGGGGCTTTGGGCCTATGGCAATTTATGCCCGAAACGGCAAGAATGTATAAACTGAAAGTCAATGAAGAGATCGATGAACGCAAAGATCTCGATCGCGCTACGGTGGCTGCACTGAAATTTTTAAACGATTTGCACGCTACATACCATGATTGGTTGCTTGCCATCGCTGCCTACAACTGTGGAAATGGAAATGTAAATAAGGCCATCAAGAAAGGGAGAAGTCACGACTTCTGGAAAATAAAAAAATACCTCCCTGAAGAAACCAGAGGATATGTTCCCGCCTTTATTGCGATGTGTTATATGATGAATTACTACCATGATCACAACTTAAAAGCTGTAGACCCTCAGTATATATCCGCGGATATGACCCCCGTAGAGCTCAAAAAAAATACATCCTTTCGCTCTATCGCCAAATTTCTTCCCATGACCCCCGAAGAACTCGTGTTTTTTAATCCTGACATTGAAGTGAATGGCAAAATAGTAGTAAAAGATAGCCTGCCAACCATCAATATCCCCACTAGCCTCTATTCTCTTTTTAAAGCCAATGAATCGCAAATGTATGATAAGGACATTGCCGAGGTTTTTCCAATAAAAAATACCACTGCAGACTAAAGTTTAAAATTCATTTTCATTTTCAAATATTTATTTCTAATTTTCGGTACAAATTTTAAAAAATATTGTCCGATGAAAAGATTTGCCTGGTCCGGGATTCTTCCCTTTGCTTTAGTACTCAGTATTCTCTTTAGTGTAGGCTGCAAAAAAAACCAAACCGATGACACTGTGGTCACACCAAAAACGACTTCCGAGCCTTTGGATGTGAAAGTGAAACAGTTTAACGCTGATGCCAATGCGTATAACGGAGAGTCTGATTTGGCAACGGATGAAGTCAATAACGCATTGAAGGATGTAAGTAATTTTGGACGCTATAGCGGACCACAAAGCATTGCTACAAGTCCCATGTGTGGCGTTACGGTAGATACCTCTCAAGCGGCAAATAAAATTATATATTTTAATTTTGATGGTGTTACCCCTTGTTTTAGTCCTTCCAGAACACGCTCGGGTCAAATTAAAGTGCAGTTGACATCAGGATCCAATTGGAGCAATCAAGGTGCAGAACTAGCCCTTACATTCATAAATTATAAGGTGACTCGATTGTCTGATAATAAATCTATTGCCATGAATGGTGTAAAAAAATTGACCAACATCAATGGCAATAATTGGTTGTTGTTTCTCACCGGTACGCAAAATCTAAAATATAAAGAGCGCGCCCTGAATATAAATGTTTCCTTCAGCGATGGAAGCTCGGCCGTTTGGAATTCTGCTAGAACAACGGAATATAATTATAATCCAACCAACAAGGTCGTTAGCTTTACCGCAAATGGTGATACCACCATCAACAATAAAACATTTGTGGAGTCCTGGGGGGTAAATCGTTTTAATCAATCCTTCTCAACAAATTTTATCAAACCCTGGATTTCTAATAATTACTGTGATTTTGGTCGTCCAATATCTGGCGAGTTTAATCACAATATTGCCAATGCCAATTATAATTTTATTCTGGGTGTTGATCAGCAAGGAAATGCCTCCAATCAAGCATGTGCCTATGGCTTTAAGGTTACCTGGACAGCCTTAAACGGAACCACCAATACTTCTATTCTCAGCTATTAACGGATAATATTTCTGAAAATAATTATTTTTTAAAAGGGATGTCATACAATGGCATCCCTTTTAAGCAGATGGATAGGCCTTTTTGAGGCCTTCAACGACCTCTGCTACTGCCGGGCAAATCATCGTATTGAAATAGGTTATTTTTAATTTTTGATAGATGTTTCTCTGCGAGGTATGCGGAAATTCTCTGCAGGCATTGGGCCTTGATTCATAAACACTGCAATAATGGTCTGAGAGAAGAAAAGGACAAGGAAGTGTTTTGAAAATATAATCAGCATCTTCATCAATCTTTACATATTGAGAGGTGAATTCCGCAGGCGTTTTTCTAAAGTGTGCTGCCAATCGGCTGATGTCTTTGTCTAGAAGCAAAGGTCCTGCAGTCTTGCAGCAATTCGCGCATTGAAGACAATCAATATTTTCAAAAGCTTTATCATGCAATGTATGTGTGAGCAAATCCAAATCGGCCGGTTTCTTTTGCTTCAGTTTCTCAAGAAATTTTTTATTCTCTCCCGATTTGGTTTTGGCTTTTTCCAGCATTTTTTGGTAGGACTCTAACATGCTTCCGTTTTTTATAAACACAAAAATACACATATCAATAGAAATCTTATGCGTTTCCGAATGCCAACCATTTTTTCCTTTGTTGCTGTATCAGTCATTTTTCTATATTTGTAAGTGTCAAAAAGGCGGAAGAAGCGTATCCTAAAAGCGATATTGCATGTATATGGAATCAAGTAAAAAAAAGTTTTATACCCCCGAGCAAGCCATGAACAAGGCCATGTCTTATTGCGCTTACCAAGAGCGTTGTCATCAGGAGGTGAAAAATAAATTGTATGAATGGGGTTTGCATAAAAAAGAGGTAGAAGAAATCTGTAGCCGATTGATTGTTGAAGGTTTTTTAAATGAAGAAAGATTTGCCATCGCTTTTGTCGGTGGAAAATTTCGCATCAAGAAATGGGGAAGAATACGCATCATTAAAGAGTTGGAAATGCGCAATGTTTCTTCCTATTGCATCCGGAAAGGATTACAAGAAATTTCAGATGCCGACTACAGAAAGCTGATTAGCAAATATGTTGATGAAAAGAAAAAGGAAGTCAAAGAGCCCAACCCTTTGAAAAAAAAGTATAAAATAGCCTCATCGATTATTTCCAAAGGCTTTGAACCGGAAATGGTTTGGGAAGCCTTGAAGGAAGATATTTCATGAAGTAAAATATTTGTGTACCTTTGCGGCATGATTACCATAGAACAACTAAAAGACTTGAAGGAACGCTGTGAGGCCTTGAGGAGGCATCTTTGACGTCGATATAAAACTTTCTGAAATCGCCCGTGATGAGGCAACCACGCATGCTCCCGGTTTTTGGGACGACCCTGCCAAGGCAGAGATTTTATTGCGGGAAATCAAACTGAAAAAAAATTGGACCGATGATTATACACAGCTGACACAAGCAGTGGAAGATCTATTCGTTTTTCACGATTTTTACAAGGCCGAAGAGGTTACCGAACTAGAGATGGATCAGCAGTTTCTGGAAACAGAAAAACAGATGGATGCCCTTGAGTTTAAAAGTATGCTCAGCGGGGAAGAAGATGTGTTAAGCGCCATCTTAAACGTCAATTCCGGCGCAGGAGGTACTGAAAGTCAAGATTGGGCCGAAATGTTGATGCGTATGTATATTCGTTGGGGAGAACGCAATGGATATAAAGTACGTGAACTTGATTATCAAAAAGGCGATGGTGCAGGTATTCGATCTGCTACCCTTGAATTTGAAGGTGAATATGCCTATGGATATCTAAAAGCAGAAAATGGCGTTCATCGTTTGGTGCGCATTTCTCCTTTTGATTCCAATGCCAGAAGACATACTTCTTTTGCTTCTATTTTTGTTTATCCCTTGTTAGATGATCGCATCAAAATAGAAATAAATCCTGCAGATATTACCTTTGATACCTTCAGATCCGGTGGTGCCGGAGGTCAAAATGTCAATAAGGTTGAAACAGCTGTTCGCCTGAGGCATTTACCAAGTGGAATTATTATTGAATGTCAGCAAGAACGTTCTCAGCTTCAAAACAAAGAGAAAGCCATAAAAATGCTGAAGTCACAATTGTACGAACTTGAATTGAGAACGCGCAATGAGGCCAAGGCTGCCGTTGAAAGTACAAAACGGAAAATTGAATGGGGCTCTCAAATCAGGAGCTATGTGATGCATCCCTACAAACTAGTCAAAGATATTCGCACGGGCGTTGAAACCTCCAATGTGCAAGCGGTGATGGATGGTGATTTAAATGATTTTATCAAAGCCTATTTGATGGAATTTAGTGAACACAAATAAAATTATCCGTTCATCATTTCTCCGCGAAGGGATTGCGGCAAGAGCGCTTCAATTTCTTGTTTTGATAGTCCTTTCCCAAGCAGATACATCAGTTTGGCAATGGCAGATTCTGTGGTGATATCTGAACCCCCAATCACACCGATACTTTTCAGTGATGCACTGGTTTCATAAAGTCCCAGTTCAACGGTTCCTCCTCCACATTGTGTTACATCATAAATAATTATGCCTTGCTCGATAGCCATTTGTAAGGCATCGATAAACCAAGGATCCGTAGGTGCATTGCCAGACCCAAAAGCTTCTAAAACCAAGGCTTTCATGCCCGGGGTTTTGAGGATGGCTTGAACAAAGGATTCCGTGATGCCGGGAAATAATTTTAACAATCCTACTGAAGGGTCTAGCTTGGTGTGAATTTGCAGCTTGTTTTTATTTACAGGCATAATAAACTCCGTGTTGTATCGGATATGCACCCCTGCTTCAGCCAAGGCCGGATAATTGACAGATTGAAACGCTTCAAATTTTACTGAATTGTACTTTGATGCGCGATTGCCTCTGTATAATTTGTAGTCAAAATAAATACAAACTTCCGGGATGATTGGATGATCGGAAGCTGCAATTTCAATAGCGGTAACGAGATTCTCTCTTGCATCTGTTCGTATTTCTCCAACTGGCAGCTGAGAGCCAGTTAATACAACGGGTTTGGCCAGGTCTTCGAACATAAAGCTCAACGCAGAAGCGGTATAGGCCATCGTATCAGATCCATGAAGGATGACAAATCCATCGTATGCATCATAGGCGGAAAAAATAAGTTCTGCAATTCGCACCCAGGCCTCGGGTTGCATATTGGAAGAATCAATAATAGGGTTAAAAGAATGCACATCAATGGCGTAAGCAAATCTTTTTAATTCTGGAGCCTGTTTGCTTAACTCTTCGAAATTGAATGATTTTAAAGAACCCGTTTCAGGGTCTTTCATCATGCCAATGGTGCCTCCGGTATATATGAGAAGTATTTTTTTCATCTGCAAAGGATATCAAAGATTAAAAATTGCTTTCGCATTTTTTGTGGTTTTGTCTGCCACCTCATTCAAGGAAATACCCAGAACATCAGCCATTTTAATGGCTACCAATTCTAGATAGGCAGGTTCGTTGCGCTTGCCTCTGTGCGGTATCGGCGCAAGGTATGGCGCATCGGTTTCAAGCACCAATTTGTCAATGCCAATGCTTGGCAGTATTTTATCAAGACCGGCATTTTTAAAACTCAAGACCCCGCCAATTCCTAGGTAAAATCCCAAGTCTAAAACCTTTTTCGCCATTTCTTCTGTGCCACTAAAACAATGAAAAATACCCGAGGGTATATCATTTCTATTGTTCATCAATTCAAGAATGAAATCAAAAGATTCTCTGCAGTGAATGACTACCGGAAGTTTTAATTCAACAGCCCAATCGAGTTGCTTTTCCAAGGCTTGTTTTTGCTCCCGAAAGTGTGTTTTGTCCCAATATAAATCCAACCCGATTTCTCCAATGGCGCAAAAGGCGTTTTTTGAGAGATGATTTTCAATCCGCTTCAGCTGCGACAGATAGTCGGCATGAACAGAACACGGATGCAATCCCATCATTGGAATGCAATTTTCAGGATATCTTTCACTTAAATCCAACATGGGCCTGATGGATGCCGAATCAATATTGGGCATCAGAAAACGGCTGATTCCCTTATCCATCGCTACTTGCAAAAGAGTATCAATATCAGCAGAAAATTCTTCTGCATACAAATGGATATGCGTATCTATAAAATTCACGTGGCAAAAGTACTGATATTATCCGGAAAAGTTGTAAGTTGGCAGTCACAAGTACATGAAGAAAATGCCCGCCAAAATCCTTGTTATTCGCTTTAGCTCCATTGGAGATATTGTGCTTACCAGTCCGGTTGTGAGATGTTTAAAAATGCAATTGGGAGCAGAAGTCCATTTTCTTACCAAAAAAAAATTTGCGGAAATAGCCTATAGCAATCCCCATATTGACAAGGTTATTGCTTTTGAGTCTGATTTGTCTTCGATTCTCGAAGAATTAAAAAAAGAACAGTACGATTGTATTGTCGATTTGCATCATAATTTGCGTTCAATAAGGGTGTCATTGGCACTAGGGATAAAGGCCTATCGTTTTGCTAAATTGAATTTTCGCAAGTGGTTGTTGGTGCGTTTTAAAATCAATCGCATGCCTGCCATGCATATTGTAGACCGGTATATGGAAAGCCTGATACCATTGGGAATTGTAAATGATGGTCAGGGATTGGATTTTTTTATTCCTTCTGAAGAAGAAGTGAACACTGCTGATTTCTCCTTAGATCTTACCCATGGATATCATGCCGTAGTTTGCGGTGCCACCTATTATACCAAGAGTATTCCTGAAGAAAAAATTATTGCTTTGGGG
>CANKSK010000049.1 GCA_947485425.1 Bacteroidota bacterium
AAGAAAATCTTATTATGGTTTTTGATAAATTGCGCACTACCTCTTATGCATTGAATGATGCTGCGCTCAAATTGGATACCTTGGTAGGCTCAGAGGAGAAGAGGCTCAAGCATATTTTTTTAAACATAGATGCCATTACCACTACCCTAAAAAATAACAATGAAAATATTAGCCATATTTTAACGGATTTTTCTGCTATCAGTGATTCAATTTCCAAATCTAAAATCAAAACAACCATTTTAAATACAAATCGGGTAATGGAAGATGTTTCATCTGTATTTCAGAAAATTAAAAATGGTGAGGGTAGTTTAGGTTTGCTTGTTAACAATGATAGTTTATACAATAACCTTTCAGATGTTTCTTATAATTTGGATATGTTGATAAAAGATATCAAGAATAATCCAAAGCAGTATTTGCATTTTTCTGTATTCGGTGGATCTGGGAAAAAGAAAGAAACAAATGAAAAAAATAAAGGCAAATGATACAAGGAATTGTTTTTACGTGTATACTAATTCTTTCCATTTATTTTTTTTCTAAACGAATCGGTCAGATTCGAAAAAATATTTTTTTGGGAAGAGATGAGGCTAGAAATGATAGGCCTTGGGATAGATGGAAAGTGATGTTTCGAGTAGCCTTTGGGCAAAGTAAAATGGCTGCCAGACCAACAGTTGCCTTGTTGCATTTTTTTGTTTATGCAGGTTTTATTATTGTAAATATTGAGATTTTGGAAATTATCATTGATGGTATCTTTGGAACCCATCGTGTGCTTTCATTTTATATTCCCATGGGATTATATAATTTTTTGATCGGAACTTTTGAATATTTGGCTCTTATGGTTTGGGTGGCTTGTTTCGTTTTTTTGATTCGAAGAAATGTGATGAAAATAAGTAGGTTTTGGAGTTCCGAAATGAAAATTGGGCCTAGAACAGATGCCAATTTAATTTTGATTATAGAGATTTTATTGATGACTGCATTTTTGATGATGAATGCTGCTGATTATCTATTGCAGAAGCAGAATTATGGACATTATATAGTTGCGGGCTCCTTTCCTGTAAGCAATTATCTTCGACCTTTATTCTTGAGTTTTTCTACTGATACCTTGTTTCTTGTCGAGCGTTTTTGCTGGTGGTTCCATATTGTTTTTATTTTGCTTTTTTTGAATTATGTTCCATATTCAAAACATCTTCATATTTTGCTTTCCTTTCCCAATACTTGGTATTCGAATTTAAATGCCAAGGGGGCTTTTACAAATATGACTTCTGTTACGAATGAGGTTAAAATGATGCTAGATCCAACAATCGTTCCTGATGTCAATGGTGTTCCCGCACGCTTTGGTGCAAAGGATGTAGCGGATTTGACTTGGAAGCAATTGATGGATGCCTATTCATGCACCGAGTGTGGACGGTGTACTTCCGAATGTCCTGCCAATATAACGGGAAAAAAATTATCTCCAAGAAAAATTATGATGGATACCCGCGATCGTTTGGAGGAGTTTGGAATGGGTGTTCACAAAAATGGTGCTGCATTTGATGATGGAAAATCGCTATTGTTTGACTATGTCAGCGAAGAAGAATTGTGGGCTTGTACTAGCTGCAATGCTTGCGTACAAGCTTGTCCTGTAAATATTGATCCTTTGTCAATCATTCTTGATTTAAGAAGGTTTTTGGTGATGGAGCAATCTTCAGCGCCATCAGAAATAAATTCTATGTTTTCAAATATCGAAAATAACGGAGCTCCATGGAAATTTCCTTCTTCCGATAGGATGGTATGGTCCGAAACAGGGGTATAGAAAATGGTTTTTTCTAAATAAATGATACATCATGCAAGAAAAAAATGATTCAATAAAAGTTCCTACCCTTGCCGAATGCATTGCCAATGGTGAATCTCCAGAGATTCTTTTTTGGGTAGGTTGTATGGGTAGTTTTGATGAGCGTGCGCGAAAAATTACGCGTGCCTTGGTGAAAATTTTTCAACACATTGGATTGAAATACGCAGTTCTTGGCTTGGAAGAAAGCTGCACAGGTGATCCTGCAAAAAGAGCCGGAAATGAATTCTTATTCCAAATGCAAGCACTATCAAATATTGATGTGTTAAATGGTTATGAGGTAAAAAAAATTGTAACGGCTTGTCCTCATTGTTTTAATACTTTGAAAAATGAATATTCTTCTTTGGGCGGTAATTATGAGGTTTTTCATCATACCACTTTTTTGCAAAATTTGATTGATGCAGGGAGGTTGAAAGTTGAAGGCGGAACATATCAGGGAAAAAAAATCGTTTTTCATGATCCTTGTTATTTGGGTAGGGGGAATGGTATATATGAGGCGCCACGTGATTTGATTGTTAAATTGGATGCTGAATTGTCTGAGATGAAAAGGTCTCGTGCTCATGGGCTTTGCTGTGGTGCTGGAGGTGGACAAATGTTTAAGGAGCCCGAAAAAGGGGAGAAGGACATCAATATCGAAAGAACCTCCGAGGCCTTACAACAAAAGCCCGATGTTATTGCCGTAGCTTGTCCTTTTTGTATGACGATGATGAGTGATGGCGTGAAAAATTTTAATAAAGAAAGTGAAGTAAAAGTATTAGATATTGCCGAATTGATTTTGACGGCCAACGATTTATAATGTATAAAATATGAGAGCTGAAATACAAAAAATGTCACCTTCTTCTAAGGTTTGGATTTATCAAGCTGATCGTGAATTTAACGAGGTTGAAGCTGCCCAAATTCAATTGCAAGGCCTTCAGTTTATTGAAAATTGGACTGCTCATGATAATCCATTGCTCGCGGGTTTTTCTTTGTTATATAATCGCTTTCTTCTCTTTGTCGTGGATGAAGAAAGTACAGGTGCAAGTGGCTGTTCAATTGATAAATCTATTCACTTGATACGAAAGTTTGAAAATGATTTTAATGTTTCGCTTTTGAATCGATTAAATGTAGCCTATAAAGTGGATGATAAAATTTATTCAACTTCGAAGGCTGAATTTGAAGATTTATTGAAAGATGGTAAAATCAATGAAAAGACTATTGTATTTAACAATATGGTTTTAAATCTGGGCGAGTTTAATGCAAAATGGGAGGGAAGTATCGAAAATAGCTGGCATAAGCAGCTTATCTAATGATTATTTTGCCGCTTTCAATGGGTTCTGTATCTGAAAATATTTTATACAAATAAACTCCCTTTTTCAAATGTGTTGCTGAAATAGAAATTTTATTTTCAATATTTTTTTGTGTAATTATTTTTCCAGTAATGTCCGTTAGCAGTATTTTGTATTCTTGATTACTTAGCAATTCCTTTCGAAAAATTACAATTTCTTGGTTGAAACTATCATAATACGATTGATATTCTTTTTCTTTGGCAAAGGTATTTTTTGTGGCAATATCTACTGAGATGTTGTCTTTTAATTTTATAACCCAACAGTCCATTCCTCCCTTGTTTTGATTCACGTCTTTATCTGTTGAATTGGTAAAGCCTACAAGTATTTGTTCGTGTTCTTTGTTTTGATAGCTGGACATAACCATATCAATACCGCTGCCCCCGAAGTTGTTTTGTGAAACAATATTTCCCAATGAATCTATTTGAATAACCCAAAAATCTGTATTGCCATTATTGGCAGTTACCTCTCCATCTGCTGATTGCGAATAGGCTGAGATTCTATATCCTGATGAATGATTGGCAATGTTCATTGCATATTCGCTCATGCTGCCTCCAAGGGTTTTTTCCCACATAAGGTTTCCCATGGAATCTAGCTTTAAAATCCAGCAATCATCTAGTCCATGATTCATTTGAATATCTCCATCTGTTGAATTTGTGCTTCCGCAAGCAATGAATCCATTGTCTGTTGTTAGGGTGATATGATATGCAACATCATCGCTACTTCCTCCATAGGTTTTAGCCCATAGCAATGTGCCGGAAGAATCTATTTTGAGCATACAAAAGTCCTCTCCACCCATATTTTGGTTGAGATCACCATCATCAGAGGTGCTATGACCTACTATGATAAAATCTCCATGTTTTGTTTCCAGTATGGTGTGCCCATCTTCATTTTTACTTCCACCATAAGTTCTTTCCCATAATAAATTGCCCATGGAGTCGGTTTGAAATACCCAAAAATCAGTTCCTCCTTTGCTTGATGATAGGTCTCCATCAGTAGATGATGTATTTGTACAAACGATAAAATGATGATTTTTTGTTTCAATGACGGACAATGCGATATTTCCATCATTAGCACTTCCACCATAGTTTTTTATCCAGATGATTTGCCCCATTGAATCTATACGCATCAAAATACAATCGGTACCTCCTTTATTGGCCGGTATATCCCCATCTGCAGATTCTGAAAATCCGCCAATAATATATCCGCCTCCTTGGCAGGGCGCTATGGAAAATGCAATGTCATTATTACTACCGCCATAGGATTTAATCCATTGCGTATGCAGAGTGGAGTCAAGTATGCTGACTAAAAAATCCATACCCCCTTTATTGCTGCTTAAATCCCCATCTGAAGAATTTGAATATCCTGAAAGGGCATATGCATTGTGCTTGCCTGCAACAATCGATCTTCCAAAATCCGATCCGCTTCCTCCAATAGAATTTTGCTGAGAAATTGTTATTTGTGATTTACACGTAAGAATGGTAAAAAAATAGAATATGAAAATGAAGCTTACAGATGTTTTTAAGTCTTTCATTTAAGCGGCTTTTGATATTCTTTTCCTCAGCGATAATTTTTGTCCGACCTTTATTTCTGTTCCTGGTTCCAATCTGTTTTTTCGATATAAAAACTTTAACTTGATGCCATATAGCTGAGAAATGTTTCTGAGGTTTTCTCCGGCTTTTACAATATGGAATTCTTCTTTTGCATTTCTTCTTTTGGGTTTTATATAGATGCGTTCACCACTTTTTATAGGTGTGTTTTTATCCACATCGTTATATTTATATAGCTGCCATAGACTCATGTTGTATCTTTTGGCTATTTTTAAATAGGTATCCTTTTCTTCGGCAAGAATATATTTGATGTTGTTCTTGCTTGTTAAAATTTGGGAAGGGAAATTAAAATCGCTTTTCGTGACTTCTTGTTTGACGGGATGAATAGGTTTTTTATCCGCAACAGGCATTTTTTGCTGTAGGTCTAGTTCATAAAGTTTATTGTCTTCGATGATTTTGATAATCATGGGTGCATAATTCGGATTGGTAGCATAGCCTGCTTTCTTCAAGCCTGTTGCCCATGCTTTATAATCTGTTTTGGGCAGATCGAAAAGGGATGCATAGTGTTTTCTGCCTCTTAAAAATGCCGAGTGGTCATCAAAAGATTCTAGTACTGTATTGTATTTTCTAAAGCATTCATTTTTTAGATCGTCATCCTTGATGTAGGTATCACCATTCCATTCTAAATGGCACTTGATACCGAAATGATTTTTTGCCAGAAGGGCTAAATCGCTGTTGCCATTTTCTGATTCAAGCATGCCTTGCGCCAAGGTGATACTTGCTGGCACTCCTGTTTTGTTCATGTCTCTGATTGCATCATCTTTGTAGGTAGCAATGTATTCTTCTTTGCTCATCCTTTTTTTAGGCGGCTGTGCAAATGTGAATTGTATTATAAATACTACGATAGCAGTCAAAATAAAATGAATACCTTTTTTTAAGTTGCTAATCATGCATTATAGATTATAGATGGGATAAGACCGTAAAATTAAGAAATTGTAGGATGGTTTCAAAAAGCTTGCTTGGAGCTATTCTTTTTTCTGTTTTAAATAGCTAAACCCCAAGTTACCTTGAAGTCCTCCCGTATGAATGGCTAATACTTTGGTGCCCCTTTTTATTTCCTCTTTTTCAATCATATCGTAAATGCCATATAGCATTTTTCCCGTGTAAATGTAATCTAAAGGTACGCCTGTTTTGGCAGTAAATGATTGAATGAAGTGTATAAGTGCGCTATTGGTTTTCGAATAACCACCGAATGTGTAGTTTGCTTGCAGTGACCATTTGGATTTTATTTGGTTGTTGTTTAGTAGTATGATGTTTTCTTGAATGGATTTTTCATCTAACAATACCGGGAAGCCTATGATATGCGTGTTTTTCGATGTGTTTGCATGTATGATGCCGCTGAGCGTTGTGCCTGTTCCGCAGGCGCAACAGATGATGTCAAAGTCAGATTCTTTATAGCCATTCATTATTTCGCAACATCCCATCATTCCGTATGCATTGGCTCCTCCTTCGGGAACCAAAAAAAAAGGTCCGAAATCTTTTTTTAAGGCTTCTTGGTAGGATGCATTGTTTTTTTCTCTGTACAAACTTCTGGAAATAAAATGCAGTTTCATTCCTTGCTCGCGAGCAAATTGTAAGGTAGGATTATTGATGGCATTTTCTTCGCCTCGAATAATTCCAATACTTTCTATGTGGGCTACTTTTGCCGCATATGCGGTCGCTGCAATATGATTTGAAAAAGCACCACCAAAAGTGAGAATTCTACTATGGTTTTCTTCTTTCGCTTTTTGGAGATTGTATTTTAGTTTTCTCCATTTATTTCCTGAAATATGCTCATGAATTAAATCTTCTCGCTTAAGAAAAAGCCTGACTCCTTTTTGGGTTAAGAAAGAATCCTCAATTTCTATAATGGGTGCGAATATTGAAATGGGTAATATTTCGATATTTTTATCCATTAAAAAATCTCATCAAATTGATTTACTTTTCCTTTAACGGAGATTGGGGAGGGTTAGTGTAAAGCAAGTTCCTTGTCCAATGTTTGATTCAACCTGTATTTCTCCATTTACCTTTGAAATGGCTTCCTTGACTATATATAGGCCAATGCCTGATCCAGCGTTATCATTGGTAGCACGAAAATACATCTGGAAAATATTTTCTACATGCTCTTTTTGTATGCCTATACCATTATCCTCTATTTGAATAATGGCTTTTCCTTCTCCTACCTTTACATCAACTGAAATATATTGTTCCGCATTGTCTTTTTTCTGGTATTTTATCGCATTCGAAATTAAATTGTTGAATATAATTTTTAGCCTTGGAATATCAGAAGCAAAATCTTCCTTTTGCTCAATTTGAATGCGAAACTCAATATTGGGTTTTTCATTATAATATTCAAAATTTTCTAGTGTATCATTCACTAGTTTTTCAAAGTTTACATAATCAAATACCTGTTCAATGTTTTTATT
>CANKSK010000050.1 GCA_947485425.1 Bacteroidota bacterium
AAGCCCCCCACTCACGGATTGGATATACTTTTCATCCGGATTAGGAATTTCGTAGTAGGGTATTTCTTTTGTTTCCTGCTGATTGACAATAACATAGTGGCCCGGAGAAAGTTTCTTTACCTTTTGAAAAATACTATTTTTTCCAGGAATATAATTCAGTTGGAAGTAGGTAAACAGAGAATCCTGATCAATGTCACGCTCAATTCCATAGGCCAAAAGAGCTTTCATCTCAGAAGCAAAAATAATTTTATCGGCATCTGAATACATCAAAAGCGGTTTTACGCCCATGCGATCTCTTGCCAAGAAAAGACTTTTTTCATTGGCGTCGTAGATAGCCAAAGCAAAAAAGCCGTTTATTTTCTGCAGACAAGAAGGGCCTTCCTGAATAAACAGTTTGAGTAATACTTCTGTGTCTGAATCAGTAGAAAATGAAACACCCAAAGAGCGCATTGCCTGACGATGCTCCTGGTAGTTGAAAAATTCTCCATTGAAAACAATTGTATACCTGCCCGAATCATCGGTCATGGGTTGTTTACCCCCTTCAGACAGGTCAATAATAGAGAGTCTCCTATGCCCAAGGGCAACGCGGTCTTGAATGAAGATACCCTCTGCGTCTGGCCCTCTTTTTTCTAAACAACTTAATGCATCAGGTACGCGAGATAAAAATGCATTGCCATTTTCATTCAGCGCGAATATGCCGGTTATGCCGCACATAGTAAGTTTTCAAGGGTATTGGATATGGAAATTCTAAAGTTCAAACACCAAAGACTAAATATGTATTACCTCGCCATAGGCTGCTGCCACGGCTTCCATGATGGCTTCACTCATGGTTGGATGGGGATGAACGGATTTGATGATTTCATGGCCAGTGGTTTCAAGCTTTCTTGCCACTACTACTTCGGCTATCATTTCAGTGACATTGGAGCCAATCATGTGAGCGCCTAGCCATTCTCCGTATTTTGCATCAAAAATCACTTTTACAAAGCCATCCTTTTGGCCTGATGCACTGGCTTTTCCGGAGGCTGAATAAGGGAATTTTCCTATTTTTAATTCATAACCGGCTGCCAAAGCTGCTTTTTCAGTATATCCCACAGAAGCAATTTCAGGTAAACAATAGGTGCAACCCGGAATATTTTGATAATCAAGGGGTTCTGGATTTAATCCGGCAATATTTTCTACACATAATATTCCTTCCGCAGAAGAAACATGTGCCAAGGATTGTCCCGGAACGCAGTCGCCAATGGCATAATATCCTTGCATATTGGTTTGATAATAGGCATTTACCATGATTTTTCCTTTGTCGGTGATAATTCCCGTTTCTTCCAATCCAATGTTTTCAAGGTTGGCGGTAATACCAACGGCAGACAAAACGACCTCTGCTTCTATTGTGGTGGTTTCGTTTTTGCCCGAAATATGAACCTTGCAAAGTTTCCCTGACGTATCTACAGACTCTACTGAAGAATCGGTTCGAACATCAATTCCTGCTTTTTTGAAGGATCGCAGGAGTTGTTTTGAAATTTCCTCATCTTCTACGGGAACGATAGAAGGCATAAACTCAATTAAACTGACTTTGGTTCCTAGGGAATTATAAAAATAGGCAAATTCAGATCCGATGGCACCAGAACCCACAACAACCATTGATTCAGGTAGTTTTTCCAGCACCATGGCCTCACGATAGCCGATAATTTTTTTGCCATCCTGCTTTAGATTTGGCAATTCCCTTGAGCGAGCACCGGTGGCAATGATAATGTGGTCTGCCTCATACACTTCTTTTTTTCCTTCTGAATCGGTTACCTCTACTTTTTTGCCCGGTTTCACCACCCCGTAACCGGCAAGGTGTTCTATTTTGTTCTTTTTAAATAGGGATTGTATGCCTTTGTTCATACCTGCAGCCACATCACGGCTTCTTTTAATAACAGCAGGAAAATCAACTTCTGCTGATGAAACACGGATGCCATAATCCGAGGCATGTTTCAAATATTCAAAAACCTGTGCACTTTTTAACAAGGCTTTGGTGGGTATACATCCCCAGTTTAGGCAAACGCCTCCAAGTTCTGACTTTTCAACAACTGCGGTTTTAAAGCCCAATTGTGACGCCCTAATGGCTGCTACATATCCCCCGGGCCCACTGCCAATTACGATGATATCAAATTTCATAAAATCTTTGTTTATGGCCCTTTAAAGTCCAATTGGGCTCTTTCAGGGCTTGTTTATTATGTCGCGAAGATAGTAATAATTTTGCCAATCGGAATCTTTAGAACTTCTGTTATCTATCCCTTTCTGTTGAAAAAAACAATGGAACCCCTATATTTGCATACCAATGTGAAATCAGTTTCCTTTTATATAAACTTATGAGATATATCGTTTCTTATCAAACACCCCATCATCATTTTGTAGATATTGAATGCATCTATGAAAACAACAATGAAGCTTTTTTGGATTTTCAATTGCCCTCTTGGCGCCCCGGACGATATGAAACTGCCAATTTTGCAAAAAATGTGAAGGCCTGGCGGGTTGAGGATAAAAATGGGAAAGCGCTTCCTTTTCAGAAAACGTCAAAAGATTGTTGGCGGGTAAAGGCCGATGCTGCCGAGGAAGTCCATGTAAAGTTTAGCTATTATGCCTATCAATTGGATGCCGGTGCTTGCTGGCTTGATGACCATCAATTGTATATCAATGGGGTGCATTGCTTTCCGTTTATTCCCGGTAAAGCCGCAGAACCTTGTATATTGGAATTGGTTCTTCCTGAAAATTATCAAATTGCTTGTGGCTTGAGGGAAATTCAGCCGAATGTTTTGTTTGCCGATAGTTATGATACATTGGTTGACAGTCCATTGATTGCTTCAGCTTCTTTAAAGCACCAAACCTACACCGTTGGAGAAAATCTTTTTCACATTTGGATTCAAGGTGAATGTAAACCGGATTGGGAAAAAATGATTCAAGATTTTACGCTTTTTTCCAAAGCACAGTTGCAATGCATGAAAGAGGTCCCTTTTGAAGAATATCATTTTCTTATACAAGTTTTACCCCATCGATTTTATCATGGTGTAGAGCATATTAATTCTACGGTCTTGGCTTTGGGGCCGGGTTATGATTTGATGAATTCTCAATTGTATCCAGAATTATTGGGGGTTGCCTCTCATGAACTATTTCATGCATGGAATGTAAAAAGTATCAGGCCTGCAGAAATGATTCCATATGATTATACAAAAGAAAATTATTCCAGAATGGGTTTTGTATATGAAGGCGTAACGACCTATTATGGCGATCTTTTTTTATATCGATCTGGCGTATTTACAGAAATAGAATATTTTCAAACTTTAAATGCACAACTACAAAAACATTTCGATAATCCTGGAAGATTTAATCTTTCTGTTGCAGATGCTTCTTTTGATACCTGGCTTGATGGTTATGTTGAGGGCGTTCCGGGTAGAAAAACATCAATATATACCGAGGGCTGTTTGCTTGCTTTTATGGTGGATGTGATGATCCGTCGTTCAACAGGTAATCAAAAATCTTTGGACGATATCATGACGCATTTATATTTCCATTTTGCTCAAAAAAAGAAGGGGTATACGGAAGCAGATTATCTGGAAGCGCTAGAAACCATCTCGGGCACTTCTTTTGTAGAATTTTTTAATGCATATGTTTTTGGAACGCGTTCATTTGATGCACCTTTGACTGAAATAAGTTCATATATAGGATTACAACTTCTGAAGGAGCCCTCAAAGAAATATCATGAAAGAGAATTGGGCTTTAGACTAAGGCCCGGTTCATCGGCTATCATAGGAACGGTTATGCCTGATTCAGTTGCTTTTAGGGCTGGTCTTTCCAGTGGTGATGAAATTATCGCAATAAACAATATAAAAATCAGTGGAAACTTCCGCGAATGGGTAGAATATTTCTCAGGTGAAAAAATTTCTCTTGATGTTCATCTCAATGGCGAAATTCGAAAAGTTGAATTAGCTCCTGATGCTGAAAAGTATTTTGCAAATTATCAATTGAAAAGAATGGATAACCAATCTCCTGATCAACAGAAAAATTTTCAAAACTGGTCAAATATTTTGAAGAATACTTGAGCCGTTTTTCAACATCGAAACATTTTCTAGTACCCATTTAAGTGCCAAAACCGATAGAATTGCTTGAAAATGAATCCTTTTTTGATTGTTTTTTCCGTTTCTTTATGAATGGTTTATAGCCTTTAGGATCATAAGGTTATTCCTTCAAATGGAAGAAGTGCTATTTTTTAGACCTCTATAGGTCTACATTCACGATTGTTTACATGCATGTCCTTCAGAATGTATATGTAAATAGCAATTGAATTCGCCTCTGTGTATATTATCCCTTAAAGGCAATACCTGAAATTTCAACTTTCATATTTTTGGGTAAGCAGGAAACCTGAACCGTTTCTCTTGCAGGGAAATCGCTTTTAAAGTAAGAACTATATACTTCGTTCATTTCTGCAAAATCATTCATGTCGGCTAAGAAAATGGTGCATTTTACCAAATTGCTGAAGTTCATATCTGCAGCTTGCAAAATAGCTCCCAAGTTTTCCATCACCTGCTTGGTTTCTTCTTTGATATCGCTCATCACCACATGACCATTTTCAGGGTTTACGGCAATTTGACCGGAAACGTATAAAGTTTGGCCGGTGAGCACAGCTTGGCTATAAGGCCCTATTGGTGCGGGCGCTTTGGATGTTTCAATAATTTTTTTCATAGGAATCAGTATTTTCTGACTTCAAATATACATCTATCCCGCAAAGGTTTTCAAATATATTTTATGAAAAGCAACTTTCCTCAAGCAATAAAGTATAAACACTTCTGCATGAAAAAACACAAAATACATACTGTTTACCGGCAAATGCTGGCCGATACGGTCACTCCGGTAAGTATTTACCTCAAGTTGAGGGACCGATTTCCAGAAAGTATTTTGCTGGAAAGTTCAGATTATCACGGCAATGAAAATAGCTACTCCTACATTTGCTGCCGTCCTTTTGCAAGCATTAAAGCCGAAAATGGGACGTTAATATCTTCTTTTCCTGAAAAAAAACCTGTTTCAGTGTCTTTGGACGGCTTGAAGCTTCCCGAGGAAATCAATCGCTTTCGAAATGCCTTTTCCTTTGAAGCGCAAAAGTTTCCTTTTATTAGCAATGGTCTTTTTGGCTATATTTCATATGATGCAGTTCAATATTTTGAAGATATTGAATTAGCCAAACCCTCTGCACATGATCTTCAAATACCGGATGTTTTTTATTCCGTATATAATTTTGTTATCGTTGTGAATCACTTCAGAAATGAATTGTTTGTCTTTAATAATTATACTTCAGGTTCCACACAGGATGCTTTGCAAGAAATAGATCAAATGATTTATCTGATAAAAAATAAAACCTATCCTTCCTACGGATTTTCCGCTTCTGATGAGGAGAAAAGTAATTTTACGGATGAGGATTTTTTGAAAAGACTTATTAAAATTAAAGAACACAATAAAAGGGGAGACGTATTTCAATTGGTTCTTTCTAGAAAGTTTTCCCGAAAATTCAAAGGAGATGAGTTTAATGTGTACAGAAGTTTGAGGTCTATCAATCCCTCTCCATATTTATTTTATTTTGATTACGGAAATTTTAAGATTTTCGGATCCTCTCCCGAAGCCCAGTTGATTGTTAAAAATGGCAGGGCTTCTATTCATCCCATTGCGGGAACCTTTGGCCGAACAGGCGATGATGAAGCAGATGCCAAGCTGGCTGAAAAATTGAAAATGGATGAAAAAGAAAATGCTGAGCATGTCATGCTTGTTGATTTGGCGAGAAATGATTTAAGTAGAAATTGCGAACAAGTGCATGTGGAAACTTTCCGGGAAATACAATATTATAGCCATGTGATTCATTTGGTTTCAAAAGTAAGTGCGAAGCTACATACAGGAATTTCTGCTATGCAAGTGATGGCAGATAGTTTTCCTGCAGGAACTTTAAGTGGTGCTCCTAAGTTTAAAGCAATGGAACTTATTCATCAGTATGAATTTGGTAGAAGGGGATATTATGGTGGGTGTATCGGCTATTTGGGTTTTGATGATGAGTTTAACCATGCCATCATGATTAGAACGTTTTTGAGCACCGATAATACCTTGCATTATCAGGCCGGTGCTGGTGTTGTAGATCAATCCATTGTTGTCAATGAACTCGAAGAGGTTAATAACAAATTACGCGCACTTAAATCGGCTATTAAATTGGCAGAAGAAATATAACATGGAAATACTTATACTCGATAATTACGATTCATTTACTTACAACCTTGTGCATCTGCTCAGGGCTTTTGAGGGTATCCATCTCACGGTAGCAAGAAATGATAAAATTACCCTTCAAGAAATTGAAAAGTTTGATAAAATTTTATTGTCACCGGGGCCGGGAATTCCTTCTGAAGCCGGTATCATGATGGATCTGATTAAAACCTATGCGCCAGTGAAAAGCATTTTTGGTGTTTGTCTAGGAATGCAGGGTATTGCTGAAGCCTTTGAGGGTAAATTGAGTAATCTTTCGCATGTGATGCACGGTGTTTCAAGCAATACTTTTGTGCGGGATCGTGAAGAGAAATTATTTCGCGGATTGCCCGAGCAATTTAAATCAGGAAGATATCATTCCTGGGTGGTGGATCATCCGTCTTTGCCGGGTTGTTTTCAGGTAACGGCAGTTGATGATGAAAATCATCTGATGGCGATATCCCATAAACAATACGATGTCAGAGGGGTGCAGTTTCATCCGGAGTCAATCATGACGGAATATGGAAAAGAGATGATTGCAAACTGGTTGTTTGCGGCATAATAGAATTGTTGTGTAAATTTATTGTATAAAAAAATGAGAGAAATTCTCAATTATTTATTTGAAAACAATGTGCTTCGCAGGGATGAGGCCCGAAAAATACTTAGGGGTATTGCTTCGGGAAATTATAATCCTGTTCAAGTATCAGCTTTTCTTACCGTCTTTAGAATGCGCAATATTACTGTCGATGAGCTTGAAGGATTTAGAGATGCGATGCTCGAGCTTTGCATTCCGGTGGATTTGTCTGCATATAATCCGGTGGATCTTTGTGGTACGGGCGGTGATCACAAAAATACGTTTAACATCTCAACTA
>CANKSK010000051.1 GCA_947485425.1 Bacteroidota bacterium
TAGTGTCGTTTTTTATTCGCAGGTCGGGAAGTTTCCTGAAATTGAGGGTGCTGAATTGGCTATTTTTGGCGTACATGAAGATCGAAATGCCGTGAACAATGAGGGTTGTGCTCAGGCACCGGATTTTATAAGGAACAAACTGTATCTTCTTCATCTTGTATCTGAAAATCCCAAAATTGTAGATCTTGGGAATATCAAAGCCGGTCATTCGGCTGCAGATACCTATTTTGCAGTATCTTCTGTGCTTTCGGAATTGTTAAGAAAAAATATTGTCCCCATCATTCTAGGTGGAGGACAAGACATTACCTATGCACAATATACCGCTTATCAAATGCTCGAGCAAACGGTGAATATTGTCAGCGTGGATGCAACCTTTAACATTGGTGCCATTCATCAGGACCTGGATTCAAATTCATATCTGGGGAAAATTATCACCCATGAACCTAGCTTTTTATTTAATTACAGCAATATTGGCTATCAAACCTATTTTGTGGGTGCCGATTCCGTGGAGTTGATGTCGAAATTATTTTTTGATACCTATCGTTTGGGATATGTGCGAGCAAATTTAGAGGAAGTAGAGCCCATTGTGAGAAATGCGGATATGTTGAGTTTTGATGTAAGCAGTATCCGGCAATCAGATGCCCCAGGCAATAGAAATGCTTCGCCAAATGGATTTTATGGAGAAGAAGCTTGTCAGATTGCAAGGTACGCCGGAATGAGTGATAAGTTAAGTTCAATCGGTTTTTATGAAATAAATCCCAAGTATGATCGCGGTAACCAAACAAGCCATTTGGTGGCGCAAATGATTTGGTACTTTATGGATGGCTTTTACAATCGGAAAAAGGATTTTCCGCTGAGCAGCAAGCAAGGTTTTGTAAAATATCGAGTTGCCATTAAAAATACGGAACACGAAATAATTTTTTATAAAAGTAAAAAAAGTGATCGTTGGTGGATGGAGGTGCCTTATCAGGATTATAAAACAAAATATTATAGGCATCACATTATTCCATGTAGCTACCAAGATTATCAAACGGCCTGTAATGAGGAGATGCCAGAGCGATGGTGGCTCGGATTTCAAAAGCTAAGTTGATCGACTGAAAATTTAAAAAATTTGTAAATCATTTAATTATTTGCTTACTTTACCCCCTCAATGTGGGCATATTGCGCCCCAATTAGTGTCTATATATCTGACTTACAGTAAGATATAAATAAATTCGATGGTATGAAAAAAATTTTTACTCCGCTTGCATTCTTATTCTTTAGTTTGGTAGCCTCTGCCCAACAGGATCCTCAATTCAGTCAATTTATGTTTAACAAGCTATATTCCAATGCGGGATATGCGGGTAGTAGTGATGCTATTTGCGGAAGCCTTTTATACAGAAATCAGTGGTTGGGATTTGATGGCGCTCCTAAAACGGGAATGTTGAGTGCCGATATGCCCGTGCCAGTTCTTCATGGCGGCGTTGGTTTAAGTGTGGCATTTGACCAATTGGGCTTTGGCCAATCTTTGGGTGCCAAGCTAGCGTATTCTTTTAGATTAAATGTAGGTCCTGGTAAATTGGGAATTGGAGTAGATGCGGGATTTCTTCAAAGCGGAATTCAAGGTTCGAAGTTTATTGCCACTCAATCGGGAGATGCAAATATACCTGGAGATGTAGGTGCCATTTTACCTGATTTTGGTTTTGGCTTATATTATAACATCGATAAAAAACTTTATTTTGGCCTATCATCAACGCATCTTTCTCAAGGGACATTTAAATATGCCTCCATACAACAAAACCAAGTTCGTCATTACTATATCACCGGAGGGTACAATATTGATTTAAATCCATCCTTTACCTTAAAACCGAGTGTGCTTATCAAGTCTGATGCAGCATCCACAATCGTTGATTTCAACACCAATCTGATGTACGAAAATCAAATTTGGGGAGGCGTATCCTATCGTTCAGCACCTAACTTTGTAAATAATGATGCCATCATTGTACTCTTGGGTATGGACTTATCCGCTTATGTGGAAGGCTTGAAGTTTGGTTACTCTTATGATATAACTACTTCATCTATAAGAAATTATAGCAGTGGATCTCATGAGATTATGCTAGGATATTGTATGAAGCCCAAGCCTAAACCAACACATTCAATAAGGACTGTAAGGTTCCTTTAAAAAAATATTACAAAGAGTATAACAATTAAGCGTTCGGCATCGTTAAAGTTGGTCTAATGTTTTAATAGATTCCCCAAATTCATGTCGGACAGCAATATAACTGAAAACAATATGGCTTCTTATAAACTCGTTAAAGCAAATCAGATGTATAAATTATTATTTTTTGGTTTGATTCTCTTCGTATTAAGCAGTTGTGGTGGTGGCGACCATGGAGAACTGATAGGTGTTCAGAACAGAGAACGCTGGTATCAGGCTGATCCTTACGGTATGATTTATATTCCTTCTGGCTCATACACCATGGGTCCTAGTGATCAAGATGTGCCATATAGTCTTGTATCTCAAAGTAAAACGGTTTCTATTCATGCTTTTTATATGGATGATACTGAAATTACCAACAATGAATATCGTCAGTTCGTGAATTGGGTAAGAGATTCACTTGCACATAGGCTTTTAGGTGGTGATCATCTGGTTGAAGAAGGCGAATATGGAGAGCGAATCAATTGGGAAGAAAAAATAGCATGGGACGATGAAGAAAATGTAGATGTTCTTTCAGAGTTATTTTTACCTGAAAATGAAAGATTCTATAAACGGAAAGAGATAGATACCCGCAAACTTAAATTTGTTTATTCATGGATTGATTTACATGATGCTGCAAGAAAATCTATGCGTGAGCAAGGGATGAAAGACAGAAGTTATTTTATCAAGTATGACACGATAAGTGTATATCCAGATACCTTGGCATTTATTCATGATTTTACCTATTCCTTTAACGAGCCAATGACACAAATGTATTTTTGGCATCCGGCATATGATGATTATCCAGTTGTAGGCGTGAATTGGAAGCAAGCCAAATCCTTTTGTATTTGGAGAACTCAGCTGATGAATTCTTACCTATCAGCGGAAGGTAGTAGTATTGTTCAAGATTTTCGACTTCCTACCGAATCAGAGTGGGAGTATGCCGCAAGGGGAGGAAATGATTTGGCTCCATATCCATGGGGAGGTCCGTATATAAGAAACAGTCGTGGTTGTTTCTTGGGCAATTTCAAGCCTCTACGAGGCAATTACATGGATGATGGTGGTTTTTATGCGGTGAAAGCAACTTCTTATTGGCCTAATGATTATGGCCTATATTGTATGGCGGGTAATGTTTCTGAGTGGACCAGCAATGCTTATGATGAATCGGCCTATAATTTTACGCACGATTTAAATCCGGATTATTTTTATGATGCCAAGAAAGATGAAATGCCTGTAATGAAAAGAAAGGTTATTCGTGGCGGTTCATGGAAAGATGTGGGATACTTTTTACAGACCGGTACACGTTCATATGAATACCAAGATACAGCTAAGTGTTATATTGGTTTCCGTTGCGTAATGAGTTTCTTGGGCAGAGATAAATCAGATTTTTAATTTATTTTCTCAAAAAAATCAGAAATTTTTCGTTTGAGTTATGCATTAAAACATATTTTTGCGAACAGAAAAAGAGTTCTTTAAAAATAAAAAATACAATTAATAACTTACATTTAAATTAACTTACTAAAATCAATTAAGAGTTATGGGAATAGCTGAAATCACACAGGGAAAAGGATGGAAAAACTTTATGGCCAAATTATATGGCTTGGGAGCGTCTGTTGTTATTGTTGGTGCCTTATTTAAAATTCAACATTGGCCAGGAGCTGGAATCATGCTTACCATTGGGCTTGGAACAGAGGCACTCATATTCTTCTTTTCTGCATTTGAGCCTCAGCATGAAGAGGTAGATTGGTCTTTGGTATATCCAGAATTAGCGGGTATGGAAGAAGAAGCGCCCAAATCAAAAAAGAAAATGGAAGGTACCATTACCCAAGAGCTTGATAAAATGCTTTCGGATGCCAAAATAGGTCCTGATTTGATAGAAAGTTTGGGAAGTGGTCTTCGCTCATTGGGTGAAAAGACAGCAAAATTGTCTGATATTTCTGATGCTACAGTTGCAACCAATGAATATGTTAAAAATATGCAGCAAGCAAGTGAAACCGTTGGTAATTTAGCGCAATCATATTCAAAAACAGCAGATGCCATGAACTCTTTGTCTTCTTCTGCTAATGATGTGAAAATCTTTGGTGATCAAATGACCAGTGCCGGAAAAAATTTAGAAGCATTGAATGCCATGTATGAATTACAATTGCAAGATTCATCTGCTCATTTGAAGGCTACCGCAAAAATGTATGATGGAATCAATGAAGTCATGGTAAATTTAAATTCCACAGTAGCAGATACCCAAAAGTATAAAGAACAAATTGCTCAATTGGCTCAAAATCTGAGCGCATTGAATAGTGTATATGGCAATATGTTATCTGCTATGAATGCAGGAAATCGTTCATAAAAGCTCTGGGTTAGGTATAGAAATTTAATTTTTAACATTATAATTAGAAAATAGAAATGTCGAGCGGTAAACAAACCCCAAGGGCGAAGATGATTGGTATGATGTATTTGGTACTTACTGCCCTTCTGGCTTTAAACGTATCAAAGGACATCCTTAATGCTTTCGTAATTGTCAATAAGGGACTTGAAACGACTACTGAAAGTTTTGGTCAAAAGAATGAAGTTACTTATAAAGCCTTTGATTTTGCATTGAAGAATGATAAAAACAAAGTGCAGGAATTTTATGATAAAGCCCAAAAAGCGAAGTCATATTCCAATGAATTGGTAAAATACATCGAAGACCTTAAAAAGGAATTGTACATGAAAGTAGATGGCCTTGCTAAGAATGTAACGGATACAACAACTTTAGAATATGTTAATTCCAAAGACAATATGGATATTCCCGGTGAAATTTTAATTGGGAGTACTGCAGATGGCGCAAAGGGCAAAGCTCGTTTGTTGAAGCTGAAATTGGATGATTATAACAAAAATATGTTGGCTTTGTTAAAGGATAAAATAGATTTGGGAATTGATACCAAAGATCCTGCTGCTTCTGCTGAAGAAGGAAAGCAATCTTGGGAAACGCATCAATTTGATCATACTCCATTTGCTGCCGTCATTACCTTGTTGTCAAAGTTACAAAGTGATGTAAAGAATGCAGAAGCAGATGTTATCAACAATTTATTTTCCAATATATCACAGTCTGATTTTAAATTTGATGCATTGGCAGCGAGGGTTGTAGCTCCTAATAGCTATATTCTTTCTGGAAATGAGTATACTGCAGATATATTTGTAAGTGCTTTTAGCACTACTTTGGATCCAGTTATTGAAATTAGTCCGAATGGACAGGTTGATACGGTGAAGAATGTAGTGACCGGTAAAATTGACAATTCCAATTTGAAGATCGATAAAGGGATGGGTAAATATACGGTTCGAACATCTGCCGAAGGACCCGTGAAATGGGGAGGTGTTATCAAGGTGAAGTCTCCTGATGGATCTTTTAAACCCTATAGTTTTAAGTCTGAATATTTGGTAGCAAAACCCGCTGCCGTTGTTTCTGCTGATAAGATGAATGTATTGTATATTGGCGTTGATAATCCGATGTCAATTTCTGTTGCTGGTGTTCCTTCCGAAAAAGTAAAACCAAGTATTACTGGTGGAACTTTAAGTCCAGGAGGCGGAAAGGGAAAATATCTATCTCGTGTTACCGCGCCAGGAAAGGCTATTGTTTCAGTGAGTGCTGAAGTAGGCGGTAAATTACAGCCGATGGGATCCATGGAATATCGTATTAAATACATTCCTGATCCAGTTGCAAAGGTCGCAAATATGAAAGGTGGCAATATTTCCAAAGCTGTGCTTCAAGCACAAGGAGGGGTTATTCCTACTTTGGAGGATTTTGTATTTGATTTGAACTTTGTAGTTACTGCATTTTCTATGACCAGAAGTGGAAAAGGTATTGACCCTAAAGAGGCTAAATCAACGAGTAATTTGATTACTCAGGAGATGAAGGATATGATTAAAGCCTCTCGTACAGGTGATAAAATTTATTTTGAAGGTATTCGTGCAAAAGGGCCTGATGGACGAACAAGAGATTTAGGTTCATTGAGTTTTACTGTTCAATAAAGTTTGAAACAATATAAAGACATGAAAAAAATCGTTGGAATCATATGGATTTTAGTCATTATGGCTGGAACTTCTATGGCACAAAATGTTATGGATGGCGTATATGTCAAGGAACATGTGCCAGAGCGCAAGGTTGTTCCGTATGCATTTTTGCGCGAGGCCGATGTAATGTGGTCAAAAAGAGTTTGGCGTGTTTTGGATTTGAATGAAAAAATCAATCATCCTTTGAAGTACCCTGTCAGTAAATCTACAAAAGATAGAAGAAATCTGATAGATGTGGTCATGGATGCTGCTGCTGAAGGAACGTTGACGGCTTATAAGCCTACTGATGACGATGATTTTACGGTACGCATGACTCCGGAAGAGTTTGAGAAAATTGGTGGTGCAGGTGTTGATACCTTGATGGTTCCTAGTCCTGATCCTCCATATGATCCTGTTCAAACAATTGTAAAAAGAGAGTTTTCTAGAGACTGGGTTATGGCTTATAGAATAAAAGAGGATTGGTTTTTCGATAAGCAAAGGTCTGTATTGGATGTGCGCATAATTGGTATTGCCCCATTGATGTATTCAAGGGATGATAAGGGAAATCTTCGTGAACCTCTTCAAACGCAACCCTTATTTTGGGTATATTTTCCTGAGGCCAGAAAAGTTTTTGCTAATGCAGAAGTTTTCAATAGGTATAATGATGCAGAGCGAAAAACATATGATGATATTTTCTGGAAAAGAATGTTTAGCAGTTATGTAACCAAAGAATCAAATGTAATGAACAGAAGGATTCAAGATTATATGACCGGTATGGATGCTCTTCTAGAAGCTGAGCGCGTAAAAGAAGACATATTCAATATGGAACATGATCTTTGGGAATTTTAATTTTTTCGCATTCGTTTATAATAAGACGGCTCTCTGTTTAGA
>CANKSK010000052.1 GCA_947485425.1 Bacteroidota bacterium
AATAGACATTGCACGCATGGATGAGTTAATTGCTTTTCAAGCAGCGATAGAATTGTTAAAAGAAAAGGGGCTTCAATCAATGATTAGCCATACCTATGAGATCTGTTTGAATGCAAAAAACAATAAAAATCTTCATGTAAAAAATCATGTGAGTGATTTGTATGCGGTACTTCATGAAAATGAAATTTCGAAAAAGATTTCAGAGATGATTAAACCCCCTTCCATGCAATCTGAATTACATATCCTTTTTCAAAGCCTCGAAGATTTGCATCAGGCCTGCCCCAATCACTCTGGAGACTGGTACTTTAGTGGACAGTATCCAAGCCCGGGAGGCAATAGGGTTGTCAACGAATCCTTTATAAACTTCATAGAAGGAAATTTAAGCAGAGCCTATTAAATCCCATTAAGGCAACAAAGTAATTTTACCCACTTTATAAAAGTGATTGGCATTTGTAAATACACCCTCAATAACATAATTAAATTCAGAAGGTCCGGTCACAGCAGAACCACTTAAACGACCATCCCATCCTTTTCCTAATGCCTCTTTTACGTCATTGGTAAAAAATATCAATTTACCCCAACGATCATATATCTTCATATCCAAGCGCTGAATACCTCTTCCCTTAATGACAAAAGAATCATTTAGTCCATCATCATCCGGGGTAAATGCAGTGGGAATAAATATTTCAGGAGCGGGGAGCACCTCTATATCTTTGGAAATTTCAGACTTGCAACCCGCATCATTTTGTACTTCAAGCTGTATCACTTGATTGCCTTCGGCCTGATAAATATGTGTAGGCCGATTAGAATCAGAGGTGGTGCCATCACCTAAATGCCATGCATAACTTTGAACAGGATCTCCAAGAAAAGAAAAAAACACTTTTGAAGAAACTGTAATTTCATCCTGAGAAACGCTGATATTACCTTGAGGCTTGGGACTCACCACTATGGTTTTGATTACCGTATCAGCATTGCAACCCCCATCCAAAAACAATTTAACTGTATACGCACCCGGTTCAAGATACAGATGTTTTGCATTTTCAGTATTCGCTGTATTGCTTGTAAGGGATAATGGATCGCCGAAATCCCAAAACCACTTGGTAGAATTTAATCCAGTTGATGAATATAGATGTACATATTCTCCGGCGCATGCAGGACCCATTTTAAAATCTGAATGACCACCCGGCTGAGCAATGGCAAAGTCAAGCACAGAAGATTTGCATCCATTAGAATCTACCACATAAGCCTGATACTGACCGGCAGGCAATGAAGTTGCCGTAGGCGTATTTTGTGCAGGATTTGTATTCCAAAAATAATGATAGGGTAATTTGCCACCAGAAGCCAACAAACTAGCCGAACCATTTGATTTTCCACAGCTGGCATTTGACAGGGATGAAATAACTGCCGTTGGTCCCGTTTCATTATTGATTTTAACACTTAAAATCTGTTTACAACCATTTTTATCGGTGATGGTAACCGCATAAGATGCGGGCTCAAGATCTTTTGCCACTGGACCTATGCGCGTGGGATTGGTATTCCATGCAAAATCAAAGGGAGCTTCTCCATTGGCATTAACCGTTACAGAGCCATTGGCTTGATTGCATAAAGCATTGACTGAAGAAACCACATATCCATCGGGACCATTTATATTGCTTATAAAAACCTCATTTGTTTTCTGGCAATTATTTTGATCGCTCACCGTAAGATGGTAGATACCTGCCGCTACATTCAATAAATCTGCCGATGTGGCCAGCGGACTGGCATCCCATTGATAGGTATAAGGAGAAACACCTCCAGAAACGATGGCGCTGATACTGCCATTGGATTTCCCGCAATTGGAAGGATTATGTGTCAAAGTGAGACCAAGAGGCGGTGGACTTTTAATCTTAACGGTTACAGAAGTAGAACAACCTGCGCTATCGGTTACCAAACACATATAAGTACCCTTGGCCAAACCAGAAATAGAAGAACTATTTTGAACAGGCGTGGTATTCCAAGCATAGCTATAGGGTGGTTTTCCATTGCTCGCTACAAGGCTTACAGCACCCACATTATCATCACTGCAGGTAAGATGGGTAGTAGATACTATTTTAACAACCGGCGCTTTTTTGTTTGCAATCGTAGCTATTGCATTGGCTTTGCAACCATTGGCATCATTCACGATGACATTATAAATTCCGGGCCCAAGACCAGTGATTTTATTAGTCGTTTGCGCTGGCTTTGTATTCCAAGAATAGGTATAGGGTGGCGTACCTCCTGATGCGGCAACTAAAGCGGTTCCATTTGCCAAGTTGCAATCGGCTTTGGTAACCATCGAGATTTTAGCCTGAGGACTCATAAAAGCCACATAAAATGAGAGTGAAGTGCCAATAGGCAATGCATTACCACAGTGATCTAACAAGGTATTACCATCGGTACCCATTTGTGAAACCAATTTATAATTCCCAATCGTAGAGATATTTCCACTAAATTTTAAGACGACACTGGGGGTACAAGAATTTGCATTACAGGCAGGCGAACTTGCTCCGATAATTTTTTCACCTCCCGGTCCAACCAAAAGAAAATCACTTCCATCAGAGGCAATACTTGTACACTGAATATCTTCGTCAAGAAAAATACTTACACTTTGAGGGCTGCAAGCAGAAGCATTTGCAGAAACCATTTGAGGCGGCATGTTATCGAAAATACTTGCTGTTCCGGAAAAATTGAGGGTATAACCACCGGCAGTGGAGGTAAAATTATTTACCAATAAAGCGAAGGTTTGACCGGCACTTACATTCAAAGCAGCACATTGGTTGAGTCCGGCTGATGATTCGGAAATACCTGTATAACCGGATTTCAAACCTGTACTTCCGTGAGCAGAGGCATAATTGCATCGCACCGGAGCTAAGGACCCATTGGAAATATCTTCACAACTTTTATTGGTCAAATCAAAAACTACAAAATCATAATCATCATTTGCCAAAAGAGGATTGATCTGCAGTTCTAAAACACCAGTATTATGGGCTGTAAAAATATACCAAGACGAATTGGTTTCATTGTCTTGAAGGCAGGTATTGTTTGCGGCACTTAATTCTTGATTCTGACCAAAACCTTGATAGGCATTGTTTTGAACATATACACTCTGACAAACACGAATGGCATGCAGACAATCCTGCTCTGGTGCTTGTGCAAAGGAAAATGTAACAAATGAAATAGGAATTAAAAAAGGCAGAAAAAAGAACTTCTTTTTCGGCATCAACAGTCTAGATTTATTAACTCTCACTTTCATTGTTTTGTGATAAGGGTTTGAGGTAAAAAAAAAAGCAAACACACTATTCAAGGAACTCATATATTGATACGAGAACAAACAAAAAATAGTTATCAAAAAAATTAAAAAAAAATTAAAAAGTATTTAAAAAAATAAGATAAAAAATTCAATTATTTATGATTCAATAATTTAATAGCATCCTCCAATTTTTCACTCACTAAAAATATGGTATTGAGCTTGGTAATGATCAGCAATTCCTTGATTTTAGGTGAAACGGAACAAATCACCACCTCTCCTCCTGATCTTCTGGCTTTGGTAAGAATATTGATAAAAATATTAAGCCCCGTACTATTCAAATACCTAAAATCAGTCATATCCAAAATAAGCTGATTGATATCCTTCATGATGCATTCTTCTACATCTTCGAGCAAAGGAATTGCCTGACTTTTCTCTATTAGGTTGCCTTTAATCTTAAAAATAGCTAAACCATCTTTTTCTTCCAGGGTATAATTAAATTCCATTGCTTAGTTGCGTTTATGTTTTTTTGAAGCAAAATGTTCACATTCTTTACCTTCAGCCAATTTATTACAATGGCCGAATAAATTTAGAGAGTGTTTGGACACTTGAAACTGCAAAATGCCCCCCATGGTATCTTTAATTTGTTGAATTCGTGGATCACAAAACTCAAAAACTTTATCGCAATCCTCACAAATGAGATGATCATGCTGCTTATATTCATAAGACTTTTCAAATTGAGCCATATTTTTCCCAAACTGGTGTTTGGTAATCAGCGCGCAATCCAGAAGCAATTCAATGGTGTTGTAAATGGTGGCCCGGCTGACGCGATATTTTTTATTTTTCATGTGGATATACAAAGATTCCACATCAAAATGCCCTTGAATAGAATACACTTCATCTAAAATCGCAAATCGCTCAGGGGTTTTCCGGTGACTTTTACGTTCCAGATAATCCATAAACAGCTGTTTTACAGTTATTTTATGATCAGCAATTTTACTCATTTTTTAAACCGCGAATAAACTAAATTTAAATGGATCGAAATATACACTTTTTAGTTTACATCAATCCGATGAACTGTAAGAATACCATTTACTTTTTCCAATTGCTTCATGAGGGTCGTCAGATGATCGGTATTGTGCACAAACAACATGATGGTACCATCAAACACCCCATCATTGCTATCAATTGATATGGAACGCATATTTACCTTCAACTGGCTTGAAATGACGCGGGTAATATTATTCACAACCCCTACCTCATCAATACCCGTCAATCTCACTCCGGCAAGGAAGGCAATTTCTTTTTGGCTGGTCCATTTGGCTTTTACAATTCGATAAGCAAAATTAGACATCAGCTGCATGGCACTTGGACAATTGGTACGATGAATTTTGATGCCATCATTTACGGTAATAAAACCAAAAACATCATCCCCGGGAATGGGATTACAGCAAGAGGATAATTTGTAATCCATTTTATCCATATTTTCCCCGATGATAAGCATTTCGGAAGATCCACGAGCCAATTTCACCATATCCTCCAAGGAATTAGACTCAATCTTGGGGGTATTTTTGGGTTTGATATTACTTTTTTCAATGATAAACTCCTTCAAATCAACAAGATCAACAAGCCCCTTTGCAATTTTATAATATAAATCCAAACTGGTAGGCACTCTATAAAAAGCCAACAATTCATTAATATTGGCGGTGTTGAGATTAATTTTCAGACTTTTGAATTTCTTTTCAAGAATTTCCCTTCCTTCTTCCGCAATTTTTCTTTTCTCTTCTTTGAGAGCCAATTTGATTCTTGATTTTGCCTTGGCGGTGGTAACAAAGTTTAGCCAATCATCTTTAGGTGTTTGCTTGCCGGAGGTAATGATTTCCACCTGATCACCACTATGCAGCTGATAGCTAAGGGGAACCAGTTTGTGATTTACTTTGGCGCCAATACATTTATATCCAATATCGGAATGGATATCAAAGGCAAAATCGAGCGTTGTAGAATTTGCCGGCAGGGTTCGCAGCTCCCCTTTGGGGGTAAAAACGAACATTTCCTCAGAAAATAAATTGAGCTTAAAATCGTCAATAAAATCTAGGGCATTGGACTCAGGGTTCTCCAATATTTCACGGATTTTATGAATCCATTCATCCAAAGCATTTTCAATGGTAGACTCTTTGTATTTCCAATGCGCCGCATATCCCTTTTCAGCAATTTCATCCATCCGCTGGGTTCTGATTTGCACCTCTACCCAAGTCCCTTTGGGGCCCATCACTGTGGTATGAAGAGACTCATATCCATTGGCCTTAGGTGTTGAGATCCAGTCTCGAAGTCTATCGGGATTGGGAAGATAAAAATCCGTTACAATAGAATATACTTTCCAACAATCTGATTTTTCAATTTCAGCAGGAGATTCAATGATGATACGAATGGCAAAAAGATCATAAATTTCTTCAAAAGAAACCGTTTGCTTCTTCATTTTATTCCAAATGGAATGAATTGATTTGGGTCTTCCTTTGATTTCAAATTTCAGACCTTGTTTGCTCAATTCCTTGGAAATCGGTTCAATAAATTCATTGATAAAACGATTTCTTTCTCTTTTGGTTTGCTGCAACTTATAGGCAATGGTCCGATATACTTCTGGCTCCATATATTTAAGGGCCAAATCATCGAGTTCTGTTTTGACGGCATAAAGCCCCAAACGGTGCGCCAATGGGGCATACAGATAAGCCGTTTCCGAAGCTATTTTCATTTGCTTTTCCCTGAGCATCGAATCAAGGGTTCGCATGTTGTGAAGCCTGTCGGCCAATTTGATGAGAATAACGCGCACATCATCAGAAAGGGTCAGCAACATCTTTCTGAAGTTTTCTGCTTGCAGAGAAGAAGAATGATCAAAAACACCGGAAATTTTGGTGAGCCCATCAATAATGACAGCGACTTTTTTCCCAAAAAGCCTTTCAATATCGCCGATAGTCATATCGGTATCTTCAACCACATCGTGCAGCAAGGCAGCTACCACAGAAGTGGGTCCCAGACCAATTTCTTCCGTTACAATCTGCGCGACGGCAATGGGATGATAAATGTAGGGTTCACCTGATTTGCGTCGCATTTCCTTGTGTGCCTCAAGGGCCGTATCAAAGGCTAAGCGAATGAGTTGTTTATCTCCTTTATTAAGGACTTTTCTGCAGGATTTCAGGAGGTTGCGATATCTTTTCAGAATCTCCTTTTTCTCTACATCTACATCAATGGATTGCATAATTTATATATGAGTACTAAATGCAATGATACAAAAAAAACGGATTAGGTCTTTAGACATGCTTCTTCAATGCCAGAATGGAAAAGTCAGAAGGCACTTTTTTGATGGTATTTTTTAAAATACCCAAGCCCGTAATTTCCATCTCAACCAAATCACCTTCTTGAAGCCATTGCGGCTTATAGCTCGGATCATTCAAGAGGCCTGTTCCGTTCAATTCCAGAAAGCAACCCGTACCAACGGTTCCGGAGCCTATTACATCGCCTGGCAAAATATCCGTGCCATAGGCGCATCTTTCAATGATTTCGGCAAAGGTCCAGTCCATATCCGCCATGCTTCCTTCCGACACCTGAACACCATTTACCTTGCAGGTCATTGCCAAATTATAATTTTTTCCTTCATGGCCTTTTTTTGCCGGAATCCGATAGGGCTCTAATTCATCCGGTGTTACTAGCCAGGGGCCTATTACGGTTGAAAAATCCTTGCCTTTGGCAGGGCCTAAATTGAGTTTCATCTCTTCCATTTGCAACACCCTAGCGCTCATATCATTCATGATCAAATATCCTGCAATGCAG
>CANKSK010000053.1 GCA_947485425.1 Bacteroidota bacterium
GGGCTTTGGCGGATTTGTATCTGATTACAATCCTTCTTCGGTACATCCTGTACAGCATACTTTTACCCCTCCTTCAAAAAAAATTGCTTTTAACCGCAAGCTGCAAAATGATGATGGCTTGCTCGCCAACTACATTTCTGAAAAGGAAAATATTACCTTTGAAAATGCCAGAAGGGCTATTGAAGAGCAGGTATATCAGCTATATCTGATTTTAAATGAAAAAAATACCTTGTTCCTGCCTTCTATAGGCGAGTTTTTTTTCGATGTTGAAAAAAATCTGCAGTTTAGGGAAAATAAAAAAATCAACTTTTTGCTAGATTCTTTTGGTTTGGATTCGGTGCAATCTCCAGCCATCAAAAGAGAAGGGTTTAGTCAAACCTTAAATAGGCAATTATCTGAAAGACAGGTTGGTAAGTCTGGTATTGGAAAGTTAAGCAAAAGAAAAAAAGTTTTTTTAAAAGTTTCTCTGATTGCCGTTCCCCTTATTGTTATCATGGTGTGGATTTCTCTATTTACAGGCGTAATCAATAAAGTGGGTCAGTTTAATTATTCTTCCTTGATTCCTTTTTCCTGTAAAAAAACCACGGAGAAAAGTGTTTCTATCTATAAAAAGCCTGTATCCGTTTCGATGTCAATTTCATCCAAACAAGTTACTGTTCATCCAAATGATGAAAAGGTAAAGGCAGAGGTAATTCTTCCTGAGGCCCCAATGGTAGAAGAGGTTGTAGAAACAAAGCCCATTGAAAAAACCAAGGTAGAAACCATTACTTCTTCAACAAGAAATTTTTATATTGTAGGAGGTGCTTTTGGCATCCTTACCAACGCTGAAAGTTTTGTCAATAAATTAAAAGCAGACGGATTTAAGCCCGAAATTATCGGTAAAAATGAAAAAGGACTTTATTTGGTTTCCTATCAAGGCTTTGAATCCAAAAAATCTGCCTCCCTCCAATTAAAAGAGATTAAGTCAGGATACGACAGCTCTGCATGGATTTATTCCTTAGCGAACTAAGTACAGTTTTCCTTTTTGCATTTCTTTTCCGGTTTGAAGGATTCGGTATAAATAAACGCCTTCCGCTTGGTTTTGTAAATTGATTTCTGTGGATTTTGAGGTCATTTCTTTTTGAAGAATGATTTCACCCATTACATTATATAGAAGAACTGTTTTTGTTATAGATACGCTGCTTTCTCCGGTAAATTGAAAGTTAAAAACCCCTGATGATGGCTGGGGGAAGATGATCAAGGCCTCTTTTTGCACTTCCTCATTCAAATCCACGGTAATGGTAGCGCAATTTCCTGAATTTAAGGCTTTCATAGGCGATGGTCCGCATGGGTTGTTGACAGTGCTTAAGCCCATCACATCATTTCCTGCGGCAATATCACTATTGGCATTTAACGTTCTTACATCCGAATTGGAAGTAAGTGCGTAGTGCATGACCTTACCTGCTGCAATAATGTGATCTATTTGTCCGGCATGACCCAATTCATGAACGGCAGTAGATTGAAAATCAAATCGACCGCCAGTTGTGGCTGAGGGTCCATAATTCCAGCCGCTTCCGGGCGCTTTGCTGAATTTGAAATCTATTTCATTGGCAGAAACATACACATTAGCCCCTGAATTACACCCACTATAATAGTTAAAGGTTTGACCCAAGTATCCCGGAGGAAGTGAACATCCCCCAGCATCATCAAAGCTGACCACATTGATTCCATCTTGGGCCACACAACTGACGGCTCCATTTTGGTTTCCTGAACTGAAATTTACAAAACTGGCACATCTCCAGGTATCTAAAGCTTTTTGAAAAACTGTAAGGGCCTGATTAGTATTAAAAAAGGAAGTTGCATATTGGAATACAAATCCACCATTACCTGAATCATCTGAAAGAATAGGCCTAAAAGCAATTCCGTTTTGTTGTAAATTGATCACATTATAGGTTACCGTCAGTGGGTTTGCTGAAATGACGGCATTGTTTGAAGCATCTACCAAGCGGATATTTCCTGTACCTGCCTTGTGTGGAACTTTTACTTGTATCTGGTTGTCAGACCATGAAACAATTTGGCTTGACAGTGCTGAAATAAAAGAATTTCCCCCGTCATCCGCATTTTTAAACATCACGGCCGCTGAGCCACTCGCCGAGGGTCCAAATCCACTTCCATTAATGGTCAGAATAGAGGAAGTACCTGCAGTGATACTGGAAGGGGTGAAGGATGAAATAATGGGGGCAACAGAAGCTTTCATGACCTGCTGTTGTTTCGGCGAAAAAGGACTCATTTCTATATAGGCACCATCTTTTTTGCTTTTTAGCATTGGATATAAATAATCCTCAATAGAAGGGTAGGTATTGAAAGGGTCGGTTCCTGTTTGAGCAAACAAATCATATTTAATAAACCCTTGAGGTCCGGCAAAGGCTTCAAGTTGCAAGAGGTTTTGAGGCAAGCTTGGATTCGCAACCCCGGCGCCATTGGCGAAAAAAATACCTGTTTGGCCTTCTGAAAGATCTAAATTGGGCGAAATTCGATGGATTTGTCCATCTAAAGAGCCGCCTTGGGTATTGATAATCAGTTCGTTTTTGGCATATCCTCCTTTGAAAATCTTATATACTTTTATCAAATGGGAGGTGTAAATAAGGTTTTTTTCTGCGTTCCAAAAGCAGCTTTGTTCTAAAACCTTTCCCTCAAAGACGATGCTTGCATCAGTAAATCTTTGATTGACAGGTATTTCATATAGCCCGCAGGATAGGTTGTCTCCAAATACGGGGAGAATAAACAGAAATAAAAGGCCAATAGAGAAGGTATATTTTATTTTCATAATCGGTTGATTTTAATTAGGGTATAGGTTGAAGTAGATCCTCAAAAGTCTGCTTTTTAGGTGAAAAATACAATAGAAAATGTTTTTCTGTTGTTTTAAACGTTTAAAAAGCTTGCTTGCAATCCTTTGTGGGGAGTTCTGCATTTTAAGTAAACATTGATATCTTTGCAGGCGGATATATATAGCAAAGGTAGAACCAGTACAAATGAAATTAGTTGCATGATTTTTCAGAATCAAAAGGAGTTTGATAATTCTACTGAGGTTCAAGATAGTAAGGGAAATCAAGGTTTTTCTTCCTTATCAAAGGATTCATCTACCGTAGAGACTTCTCATGCAAATACCTCTAAGGTTTTTAAAATTCGTCCAATAAATCCCCTTGATACGCTTAAAGATTCGTCACAAACCCGTGTTTTTCAGAGTCTTTTTGTGAACCATGACTTAAAATCGGCACACAATAACCCTCAGCCCATCAATCGGCCACACCCGGATTGGTTGTTTTATGTTCTTTTGTTTTTGGTGATTTCCTTTACTTGGGTAAAAGTTTTTTACAATAAAAATTTCAGACAAATCTTGGGTGCGATAGGAAGTATTAGTGCTACTAATCAAATCGTTAGAGATGAAAATATTTTGGTTCAGCGGGCTTCGGTAATTCTTACCGTCATGTTTAATATCGTATCTTCTGTTTTTTTGTATCAGGTTAGCATCATTTATGACTGGCCATCAGACTATATCGGACAGGAATTTAGCCGCTTTATGATTTTTGCAGTATTGATTTCCTGCGTTTATTCTGTAAAATTTTTGATTTTAAAGCTTACCGGATTTATTTTTAAAATGGATAAGCCTATCGCTACGTATATTTTCAATATCTTCCTGATTAACAATATATTAGGCGTTTTTCTGATCCCTTTATTGATCAGCATTGCCTTTATGCCCAGTGTTTATTCTGCTTTAATCCTCAAATTAACAGTATTTATTGTCTTAGTTTCTTTTATCTATAGGATTTTCAGGGGTATAATTATTGGCGTTTCTCAAGAAGTTTTTTCAATTTCCTATTTATTTTTATATCTTTGCACCCTTGAAATAGCACCCTTGTTAATTTTGATTAAAATATTTTCCTAACAGGTAATGAAATTCTTAGTGACCCTTGCCTAGATAAGTTAAACCAAGAAACAAAGTCCAAATCCTTTGAAAGTAAGAAGTATTCTCGTAACCCAGCCCAAACCTGAATCGGATAAGTCTCCCTATTTCGATTTGGCAAAAAAGTACAATATTAAAATTGACTTTCGTGAATTTATTCATGTAGAAGGCGTTACAGCCAATGAATTCAGGAAAGAAAAAATCAATATTCTAGATCATACGGCTATTATTTTTACCAGTCGCAATTCAGTGGATCATTTCTTTAGAATTTGTTCTGAATTGCGGATATTGGTTCCTGAAACCATGAAATATTTCTGTATTTCGGAATCAACAGCTTTTTATCTTCAGAAATATGTCATTTACCGAAAACGCAAAGTTTTTCACGGAAAACAGACCATTGCTGATTTGATGGAAGTGATCAAGAAGCATAAAAAAGAAAAGTTTTTACTCCCTTGTTCTGATATTCACAAGCGCGAAATACCTGAAGCGCTAGAACTTCTGAAAATAGCCTATTCCATCGCCATTATTTATAAAACGGTTGGCAGTGATTTGTCAGATCTTGCCAATGTGAATTACGATATGCTGGTTTTTTTCAGTCCCTCTGGAATCACGTCTTTATTTAAAAACTTTCCGTCTTTTATGCAGAACAATACCCGCATAGCTGCTTTCGGACCGAGTACGACGCAAGCCATTTTAGATGCAAATTTAACCCTTGATGTTCCTGCGCCTATTCCGGGTGCCCCTTCAATGACAATGGCTATTGAACAATACCTGAAAAAGGTCAACAAGTAGAGGGTTTTTCCCATTCTATTTTAATTTCGTATGCAATGGGTGGTAATCAATCTTTCAGTAAGGGCGAGCGTTTACATGGAAAAGATGCCATAGAAGAGGTTTTTCAGCAAGGAAAAGCCATTCACATGCATCCCTTTAAGGTACTTTTTCTCCCGAAGGATGAAGGTCAAAAAGAATTTTCTCGCTTGGCAATTGTCGTTGGCAAACGAAATTTTCGGCATGCATCAGATCGGAATCTCTTGAAACGCAGAATCAGAGAGGCCTACAGGACAAACAAAAGCATTTTTTTAGATTCTTTGGAAAAAACAAATTCCAAATGTACCTGGATTCTGATTTATGTATCCCATTCAATCCTTCCATATAATGAAATCAGGGAAAAAATAATTTTAACTTTACAGCGTTTAACAAACGAATATGAAAAAGTTAATAAGTAAATTTTTTATACTCTTGATAAGGATGTATCAAATTGTTTTATCGCCTATATTGATGCCTTCTTGTCGTTATACTCCAAGTTGTTCGCAATATGGCATCGAAGCAATCAGTAAATACGGTCCTTTTAAAGGCGGCTTGATGGCCGTAAAAAGAATCCTTTCTTGCAATCCTTGGGGAGGTCACGGGCATCATCCGGTTCCCTAAAAAATAAATATGTTCGTTCTATCCATAACCTATTCTATACATTTATGAAGAAATTCAATCCCATTCTGAGAAAGTTTAAAACAATTTTTCTCATTTTATGCATCTCTTTAGGATCTATTATTTCATTCAGCTTTGTGGATGATTATTTTGAGCTATCTAAAAATTTAGATATTTTTTCTACCCTTTTTAGGGAGCTAAATATGTATTATGTGGATGAAGAAGATCCTGGAAAGCTCATGAAGAAAGGGGTTGATGCCATGTTGGAGTCCTTGGATCCGTATACCAACTTTATCCCTGAAAACGAAGTAGAAGATTTTAGATTTATGTCTACTGGTGAATATGGAGGCATTGGTGCCGGTATTCGCAAGCGAGATGATTATGTTGTGATTACCGAACCGTATGATAATTATCCTGCCCAAAAAGGGGATCTGCGTGCCGGGGATGTAATTTTAGAAATTGATGGAAAATCTGCCAAAGGAAAAAGAACCGATGAGGTCAGCAAAATCCTTAAAGGCCCGGCAAAAACTACCGTTAAACTTCTTGTTAGCAGAGATGGTGAAGAAAAACCGATTGAAAAAATATTGATGCGTGAAAAAATAAAAATCATCAATGTCCCTTATTTTGGCATGCTTAAAAACAATACCGCATATATTCGCTTGAGCGGGTTTACTGAAAATGCAGGCAAGGAAGTGAAAGATGCCTTGGTGGCCCTAAAAACGGCAAATACCGTGAAGTCTGTTATTCTTGATTTAAGAGGCAATCCCGGTGGATTGCTCAATGAGGCGGTAAATATTTCCAATGTTTTTGTCAATAAAGGACAAGAAATTGTGAGTACAAGGGGGAAAGTGAAAGATTGGGATAAAGTATACAAAGCACTGAATCCTCCAGTTGATACGGAAATGCCTATTGCCGTTCTGGTGAATAGCGGCTCTGCTTCAGCTTCTGAAATTGTGACTGGCAGTATTCAAGATTTAGATAGAGGCGTAGTAATCGGACAGAGAACCTATGGAAAGGGTTTGGTGCAAACCACTAGGCCTTTGAGTTATAATGCCCAATTGAAAGTAACCACAGCAAAATATTACACCCCTAGTGGCAGATGCATTCAAGCCCTAGATTATACCCATCGCAATGAAGATGGTAGCGTAGGAAAAATTCCAGACTCTTTAATAACGCCTTTTAAAACCCATTTGGGTCGCATCGTATATGACGGTGGTGGCATTGCACCTGACATTATGGTTCCTGCCAAAACCTATAGCAGCATTGAAATGAGCCTTTTAAATAAATTTTTGATTTTTGATTTCGCCACAAAATATAAATTAAAACATGCAAGCATCGCCAAAGCCCAGGAGTTTAAATTGACGGAAGCCGATTACAATGACTTCATTGCTTTTATCAGCGACAAAGAATATGACTATGTGAGCAAAAGCGAAAAAATGCTGGAGGACTTGAAAGAAAGCGCTGAAAAAGAAAAAATTTTCGGAGAAATCAAAACCGAATTTGATGCTTTAAAAACCCGATTATATCATAATAAAAAAGAAGATCTCAAAAAATTTAAAGAGGGAATTATACAATTGTTGACAGAAGAAATTGTTTCCCGATATTATTTTCAAACCGGCAA
>CANKSK010000054.1 GCA_947485425.1 Bacteroidota bacterium
TCAAGGCAATTAAGCATTAGTTGATACGGAACATTGCATTCTATAAAACCCCATCATCGAATAAGCGATACGCGTCCGATGAAATGATGGAATTTACCCAAATCATCCTTTAAATCGATTTTATAAATATATACGCCCATTTCAGCTTCTACTTTACCCGCGTTGAGCGTGCCATCCCAAGGGTGCATGTCATCATCGGCCTTGTAAATTTCATTACCCCATCGGTTGAAAATCAATAATGAATAGGTATGATAGCCTATTCCGCTTCCATGAAAAGTATCGTTGATGCCATCATGATCAGGGGTAAAGGCATCGGGTACATAGAAAGTAAATTCAGGTTGAACATACACCGAACAATCTGTCGTATCCTTGCATCCATATTGATTGACAACGAGCAATTCAATGTTATAAAAACCGGTATCGGCATAGGCATGTGTAAGGCTGCAAGAATCTGAAGTGCTATGATCACCAAAGTTCCACAAGCATTTCACTGAAGAGGGAGACCTATTTTCAAAATGAATTTCGGGATCAAAAATACTTGTTGTTGCAGGCTCTACGTGACATATGGCTTGAGGCAAAGGGTACACATGAATCATTCGTGACTTTGTCAATTGAGAACTGCATCCCTGTTTAGAAGTGACGTTGAGAGTCACATCATAATTTCCTGCATGTACAAAAAGGTGCTGAGTCTGACATTGATTTGAATAGCTGCTATCGCCAAAACTCCAAAGGCAAAGACCGGCATCTGTGGAATGATCCGTAAAATAAATTGACAAGGGTGCACATCCCCTCACCTCATCGGAAGAAAAATTGACGATAGGCATGGGATATACCAAAACGGAATCGATATAGGATTTTCCAACGCATCCCATTTGAGAAACGGTTAAAGAAACGCTTTGATAACCTGTATCTGTAAAAACAATACCGGAAGGATTTTGCAAAACAGAATGCAGGATATTGGCCGTGGAGTCGAAGTCCCAAGAGAAGGCAGGCTGATAGGGCCAATTGCCTACGGCAGAGAAATCAAAATGATTTGAAGATAAACATTGTCCCAACAAGGGTTTTATAGCGGCCTGTGGATTGGGAAAAACGGTTACCAAAACCGTATCCTTTGCAGAACAATTGTTTGCAGAAACCGTGAGCACAAAAGCTTGTGTGAATGAAGAATCCTTTACATGATGTATAGATACGATGGGATTTGCCAGGGTATCGTTTTGTAATCCAGAAGAGGGCCACCAATGATAGCTATAATTGGGATTTGCGGCTTGACCCAGGATAGCCGATGCATCAGAACATAAAACCATATTTGCACCAGCATCAACCAAGGGAATGGGATGAATAAAAACAGGGACAGAATCTATAGGCGAAAAACAATTGCGTTCTTCTACCAACAGATGCAGTACATGCAAACCTGCCTGCAACCAACTGACAAGAAAGGGACCTTTACCCGCACCAGAAATTAAATTTCCTGAAGCCCAGTTCCAGCTGTACTTTGCGCTATCAGAAGCATTTCCAGTATATTGAATAAGCGCTTTTTCACCGGCACAAAGGGTGTCGGGAGTGGCAGTAAAGTGGGCATTCAAAGCATAAAAAACGTCTATAGAAACGGTATCCTTTGCACTGCATGCATATTGGGTGGTGGTGAGAATATAATCTCTTTTTATAATCGCTGAAGAGGTATTTTGTAAAGTAAAGAGGGGATTGGAAATGGTATCATTGTTTAAACCTGTAGAAGGAAACCATTGATATCTGCATCCAACCACAGAGGCACTTCCTAGATTTAAACTGGCAGAAGAACACATAAACGAATCTCTACCGGCAATAGATTTGGGAATGGGATTCACGGTGATGGAAATCGTATCTTGATTGACGCATACGCCTTGGCGGCTTAACAGATAAAAAGTTTGCACATAAGGAGAGCTTCCTACATTGGTCATCATTACATTCGGATTGCTCATCAGGGAATCACTAAGGAATATTCCTGGCGACCATTGGTATGCCAATCCCGGAAGCGGCGCAGCACCAATGCTTGCTGAAGATCCCGAGCATAGTTGTATATCCTTGCCTGCCTGGGCAGTGGGTATGTTGTTCACGGTAATTTTGACTTGATCAGCAGAGGAACAGCCCTGATAAAAAGCCTGCAGGGTATAGGTTTTTACCATCGGCAGATTGGTATCATTGTTCAGCGATATCTGTGGATTTGAAAGGGTAGAATCACTCAATCCAAGGGCCGGAGACCAGAGGTACGTATATCCTGCATGGGGCATTGCGCCAATGGATGCGATGCCTCCTGAACAAATAGTGGTATCAGAACCTGCATGAACCAAGGGTATTGGATAGATTCCTACCTGAATGGTATCAGCATAAGAACAACCCAAAGCGGTGGCGGTAAGGATATAGTTTTTAATTTTCACCACACGATCTGCATTGGTATACGAAAAAACAGGATTCGCCAAATGAATATTATTCAAGCTATCGGCAGGAGACCACGTATAGGTATATCCCGAAATAGGACTTGCGCCGAGTTGCACTGTGCTGTGCGAACAAATCGTGACATCAGAACCTGCATTGGTTTTGGGAAGTGGTCTGACCACCACATATACAGAATCGGTTCCTGTGCAATTGTTCAAAGATTTTGTCAAGGTATACATTTGAAAAGTGGTGGTATTGCCATTGTTCAGGATACTCACCGTAGGATTTGAAACCGAGGCACTGCTTAAGCCTGTTGCAGGAGACCAAGAATAGGTATAGCTGGGATCCGCGGCGGCTCCCAAAGAAGCACTTCCACCGGAACAAATGGTAACATCATTTCCTGCATTGGCTTGAATGGCAGGTTTGACAGTAATTTTAACGGTATCAAAAGCACTGCAATTATACTGTGTCGTTTTAACACTGTATAGATAATCGATTGCATTGGCGGTAAAATTTTGAAATGTAAAAATGGGCTTTGCGGTGTTGGGAACATTGAGGCCATTGGAAGGAGACCAAAGGTAGTTGTATCCAGCAACGGGAATATCGCCAAGAACGAGGCTACTTCCCGAGCAGATGGTGGCATCAGCACCTGCATGGGCAACGGGGTATGGATTTACGCTGATGTTGATGGTATCCTTTCGTGAGCAAATGCCAAGACTTGTGGTAAGCACATATTGCAACTGAATGGGGATGGGATTCAGATTGTTGTAGGTACATTGTGGGTTTGCCGCATGTATATCATCCAAGCCTGCAGCAGGAGACCAATTGTAAAGATAGGATGCAATGGATGGAGCTCCTAAGGTGACGGTATCAGCGGAACAAAAAGAGACATCGGCACCTGCATTTGAAACGGGAGAAGGCAAAACGCTTAGGGTGACAAATGCGGTATCTGTGCAACCTGCCTGCGTACCGATCACTTGATACATCTGGGTTTGCGTGGGACTTGCCAAGGTTTGAGCCGCAGACATGTTGTGTAAGCCATTCGAAGGAAGCCATTGATAAGAAGAGGCGCCAGAGGCGGATAGAAGCACAGAATCTCCGGCACAAAAAGGGGCAGGATTGGAAGGGTTGATCTGCACCACAGGATAGGGATTTACAGTAACGGTAACCACAGCGGTATCAGAACAACCCAAGGAGGTACCCACTACAGAATAGGTTTGGCTGAGTGCAGGAGCAGCGGTGACGGTATTTCCTGTTGCGGTATTTAAGCCGATGGCAGGAGACCACACATAGGTGTTTGCACCATTTGCGGTAAGTTTCACAGAACCACCTACACAAAATGGCAAAGGCGCCTGCGGATTGATGGAAACCACAGGCACCGGGTTGGTAACAATGGTAGCACTTTTGATGCTTTTGCAACCATTGGATTCTGTGACGGTGACGCTATATATTCCCGGAGACAAATTGCCAATAGATGCGGTAGTTTGTATGGGGTTGGTATTCCATTGGTAGGTAAATCCCCCAGAGCCACCCACCGCAAGAACGCTAGCGGAGCCATTGGATTGGGTGCAGGAAGATGGTGTTGTGGCCGTATTCAGGGTGGCGGTATTGACGGTAAAAGGTATGCTTCCGGAAGCAGCGACATTTCCGCATAAATCAGTAACGGAGCCACAAGAATTCGGCTTCAGGTTTAGGCTATAGTTTCCACCGGTGGTGATGGCAGGGGTAAATTGAACGGTAAAGGTATTTTCTTCGTTCCCGCCAAGAGAGCAATTGGCGCCACTTATGGAGGTAATGGTATAAGGACCTCCGGGACCTGAAATGCTTAAATCACAAGGAGCGATGGTATTGCACAAAATATTTTCGGTAAAATCAAAAACCAATGCATTGGTACCGCAGGATACCGTATTTTTTATTTGTTTTATTTTTGGCGGGACATTATCAAAAATGACTGCTGTAGAACCGCTAAAATCAATGGTATATCCAGGAGCCCCATTGGACCAGTTAGAGACCATGATCATATAGGTTTCGCCAGCAAGAACAGGGATGTCAGCATTCCATTTGTTGGTATAATTGGGGCCATTGGAATTGCTGGTTCCACCATGAGCGGTGCTTGCTCCGGTGGGGCCGGTATTTCCTGATGCATTGCAGCTAACTAGCAGATTGGAATTGCTAGAGATATCAGAGCAATTGGCATTGGTCATGTTGAAAACGCCCCAATCGTAGTCATCGGAAGCGGTATTGGGGGTAAGCACAAAACTAAATTTACCGGAAGTTTGAACCGTAAAGGTATACCATACCGAATTGGCTTCGCCACCCAAATACAGGCAATTATTCAAGTTTACTTCATTGGGATAGTTACCCATGCCGTGGTAGGACACCACTGTGGAGTAGGTATTTTTGCATATCGGTATGGCCGCGCCACAATCCTGAACCGTTGGCACCTGGGCAAAAAGGAAGGAAGGGAATACGATTCCAAGAAATGTAATAAAAAAAACAGATAAAGAAATGCTCCTCCTCTTTTGCATGATCCTACATTTTTTCAGCGCATAAGTATGCGTAAAAAATTTACCATTGATGATGCAATATCCGAAATAAAATCAAAACATCCTTTACAGAAAAGGAAATCAGATTTTAAATAAACAGAAAGAATCTGTATTTACCTTTTCTATAAAAATATTCAAACCAAGCGTTTATTCTCTTTCGCCGTCTTTGTCTCTGAAATAAAGGGTAACCGGAACGCCGCTGTAGTTATATTCTTCACGGAGTTTGTTTTCAATAAAGCGTTTATACGATTCGCTCACATATTTGGGGAGGTTACAGAAGAAGACAAAGGAAGGGAAAGGTGTTGGCAATTGGGTAACATACTTCACCTTCACATATTTCCCTTTGATGGCCGGAGGGGGATAATTTTCGATGAGCGGAAGGAAAAATTTATTCAGTTTGCTGGTACTTATTTTTCGTTTTTTATTTTCATAGACTTCCACAGCCGTTTCAATTACTTTAAAAATTCTTTGCTTGTTGATGACTGAAGTAAAAATAATGGGAACATCTTTAAAGGGGGCAATTTTAGCGTAGATGGCTTCCTCAAAAACTTTCACCGAATTGGTATTTTTCTCTACCAAATCCCATTTGTTAACGATGATGATGACACCTTTTCTATTTTTTTCTGCCAGGTGAAAGATATTCAAATCCTGACCTTCTAGGCCCATGCTTGCATCGATCATGAGGAGCATGACATCGGCTTCTTCAATGGCGCGGATGCTTCGCATGACGGAGAAGAATTCGAGATCTTCTTTTACTTTGGCTTTCTTGCGCAATCCGGCGGTATCTACCAAAATAAAATCATGACCAAAGCCCTTGTAACGTGTATTGATGGAATCACGGGTGGTTCCTGCTAAATCGTTGACAATGCTGCGATCCTTACCCAGCAAGGCGTTGAGCAAAGAGGATTTCCCTGTATTGGGTTGACCCACGATGGCAAATCTTGGCAAGGCAGAAAGATCTTCTTCTTCAACATCTTCAAGTTCCGTGAGCATGGCATCGAGCAACTCCCCTGTTCCACTGCCGTTGACAGATGACAGACAGTATACTTCGCCCAATCCAAAACCATAGAATTCACCTGCATCGGCAATTCTTTTGTTGTTATCAACCTTATTGGCAACCAAAAAAACTTTCTTTTTCGATTTTCTGAGTAAGCCAGCAACTTCAAGATCCAAATCCACGATGCCTGTGGTTACATCCACCATGAAGATAATCAAGTTGGCCTCTTCAACCGCCACACGAACCTGCTTGCGGATATCTTCTTCAAAGATATCATCAGAACCAATACTCCATCCACCGGTATCAATCACCGTGAATTCTTTTCCACCCCACTCGCTCTTTCCATAGTGCCTGTCGCGTGTAACCCCTGAAGATTCATCCACAATAGCCCTCCTCGACTCCGTCAACCTATTAAACAAAGTAGATTTCCCTACGTTTGGCCTTCCCACAATTGCAACAATATTTCCCATTTTTATGTACTCCTAATTATTTTATTTTTAAATTTTACTTCCTACTTATAACTACCCATTAAATCCTACTTCATTTGCCCTACTCAATCACGCGTCACCTGCATCTTTGTCTCTCTGATGACGTTTCCCTTAATCCGCTCCTCCTGTACTTCCACCATAACCAAATCCTCTCAAGCTGTGTTCATTTTTTCTCCAGTCGGGCGCTACTTTCACGAATAGTTCGAGGTAGACTTTTTTTCCAAGGAATTTGCTGATTTCAATTCTTGCGGCAGTACCTGTTTTTTTGAGGGCTTCGCCCTTGTGACCGATGATGATTCCTTTTTGGGAATCTCTTTCAATCATGATGCAGGCATATATTTTAACGATGTGTTCTTCATCCTTAAAGGCTTCAATAACCACTTCGCTGGAATAGGGGATTTCTTTTTGGTAGTTGTAGAATATTTTTTCCCTGATGATTTCGGAGACAAAAAACCTTTCGGAAAGGTCGGTGAGGTCTTCTTTGGGAAAATAAGGAGGTGAGTCGGGCAGATTTTCCACCAAAA
>CANKSK010000055.1 GCA_947485425.1 Bacteroidota bacterium
AAAGAACAGGAAGACATAAGCAATCGGATTAAAAAATTAGAAGCTGAGATTTCTGAAGCCGGAGGAGATGTTAAAACAGACAAACCCATATTTGTTGAAGTAAGTGAACTAAAAAAACAATCTTTTACCCATTATATTGAAGTGGAAGGTAGAATTGATGGAGATGAAAACGTTGGCGTAACCTCTCAAATGCCTGGAACCATCAACAAGATTTTAGTATCCACTGGCGATATGGTAAAAAAAGGACAAGTTCTTGCTCAACTCGATAACCAAACCATCTTGCAAGGGCTTGAAGAGTTAAAAACTTCACTTGCTTTTGTGAATAGCATATACCTGAAACAAAAAAATCTATGGGATCAAAAAATTGGTACTGAAATCCAATTTCTGACAGCAAAAAACAACAAAGAAGCGCTGGAGAAAAAAATGGAAACCATAAAGGAGCAAATTGAAATGACTAAAATAAAATCGCCTATTGATGGAACCGTAGAAGAGATTACAGCCAAAATTGGACAAAGCGCAATGCCAGGATTTCCGATATTCAGAGTGGTAAATTTCAATTCATTAAAAGTAATGGCTGAAATTTCAGAAACGTATGCATCTAAGGTAAAACAAGGGAACAAAGCACAAATTAATTTTCCTGATTTAAACCGAGAAATTGAATCTAAAATCTCTTTCAGCAGCAAATTTATCAGCCCTGCAAATAGAACGTTTTCAATTGAAGCCCAGCTCCCAAATGCAGCTGATTATAAACCCAACATGATAGCAAGGGTGAAAATTGTAGATTATAACAGCGATTCATCTATTGTTATTCCAGTAAATATGATCCAGGATTCTGAAGCAGGAAAATATGTGTACACTGCCATTAATGAAGGAGGAAAAATGATCGCAAAAAAACAATACATCCAATTTAGCTCAACCTACAATGGATTTGCACAAATTACCTCCGGGTTAAATGAAAATGATAAACTGATCACCACAGGTTATCAAGATGTTAATAGCGGACAAATCATTAAATTTTAATGATAAAATGAAATTGATTTTGCAAAATATTAAAAAATAAAATGCCTTATGAGCAAAGAATTTAAACCCACAAGTTGGGCGATTGGAAATAAAACGAGTATCTATATCCTTACTGTAATAATCACATTGGGAGGTATTATGGCTTATATGGGTCTTGCCAAAGAAAGATTTCCAGAAATCATCATCCCCACAATTTATGTCAGCACTTTTTATCCGGGTACATCACCATCGGATATGGAAAATTTAGTGACTAGACCCATTGAAAAACAAATCAAATCCGTTACCGGGGTTAAAAAAGTAACGAGCAATTCTGTTCAGGATTTCGCCAATGTTATCGTTGAATTTAACACGGGTATCAATGTATCGGAAGCCAAACAAAAAATCAAAGATGCGGTAGATAAGGCTAGAAATGATTTACCTACTGACCTTCCCAAAGACCCTATTGTTCAGGAAATAGACTTTTCTGAAATCCCGATCATGTTTGTAAATATGTCCGGCGATTTTGAACTCGACAAGCTTAAAAAATATGCTGACGAAGCCAAAGACCGCATCGAACAGATGAAAGAAGTCACAAGGGTTGATATCGTAGGCGCTCTTGAAAGGGAAGTGCAAATTGATGTGGATATGTTTAAAATGCAAGCAGCAAAAATAACACCATATGATATTGAACAAGGCATTGGAAGAGAAAATGTGGCCATTTCAGGAGGAAATATCCGCATGGGAAATATGAAGAGAACCATTCGTGTAGTAGGTTCTTTCATTAAAATAAAAGAAATTGGAGACATCATTATTCGAAACTCATCGGGAGCGCCCGTTTATCTCAAGGAAATTGCAGAAATTAAAGATGCTTACAAAGAAAAGGAAAGCTACGCGAGACTGGATAAAAAAAACGTTATCACACTGAATATCATCAAACGTAGTGGAGAAAATCTCATTGAGGCCTCTGACAAAGTTAATGAGGTATTGAAAAAACTAGAGAAAGAAAAATTCCCTTCTAACCTTCGTGTTACCATAACAGGCGATCAATCAACACTTACAAGACACACGCTTGATGACCTAATAAACTCAATTATTATAGGATTTGTTTTGGTCACCCTAGTCCTGATGTTTTTTATGGGCGTAACCAATGCCATTTTTGTTGCACTTTCTGTTCCGCTTTCCATGTGTTTGGCATTTATGGTCATGCCCGGAATTGGATTTACATTAAATATGATTGTTCTTTTCTCTTTCCTATTTGCGCTTGGAATTGTTGTAGATGATGCGATTGTTGTAATTGAAAATACGCATCGACTATTCAACAATGGAAAAATGAATATTGTTAAAGCTGCTAAAATGGCGACAGGAGAGGTTTTTCTCCCTGTTTTGTCAGGGACGCTTACCACACTGGCACCTTTTGTACCATTGATTTTCTGGCCTGGGGTAGTGGGTAAATTTATGCATTTTCTTCCCATTACACTGATTATAACCCTTCTGGCTTCTTTGGTGATTGCCTATATACTCAATCCTGTTTTTGCCGTTTCTTTTATGAAACCTGAATTTCACAACAATGAAGATAAAGTAAAAACAAGAAAAAGTTTTATCATTACCAGTATCGTATTTGCACTGTTAGCAATTCTTTTTTATGTATCAGGTGGTTTGGGCATGGGTAACTTTATTGTATTTATCTACCTTTTGGTGGTGTTTTATAAAATTGCCCTCAAAAGAATTATTGCACATTTTCAAAACAAAACCCTACCTGCATTAATGACGCGCTATGAAAATCTTTTGCGTTGGGCACTAAAAGGAGCGCATCCTTACTTGCTACTTGGCAGTACAATTCTCCTTTTATTCTTTACCTTTTTCCTTACTGGCGTAGCAGGCCCCAAAGTGGTATTTTTTCCTCAAGGAGAACCTAATTTTGTATATGTGTACATCACACTGCCTGTTGGTACCGATCAAGAAGTAACAGATTCTATTACAAAGATTGTTGAAAATCGTGTGTATTCGATTTTAGGTCCTGAAAATAAAATTGTGGAATCTGTTATTTCCAACGTAGCAATAGGTGCAGGTGATCCAATGGATGGAGACCGAAGCATTTCCCCAAATAAAGGAAAAGTCACCGTTGCCTTTAAAGAATTTGGCGAACGCAATGGGGTCTCAACTTCCAACTACCTGGATTTGATTCGCGAAAAGATGAAAGGTATTCCCGGTGCTGAAATTACTGTAGATCAAGAAAAAGGCGGCCCGCCAACAGGTAAGCCTGTAAATATTGAAGTTTATGGTGATGAGTTTAAAGATCTTACTAGCCAATCCTATGCCCTTAAGCATTATCTCGACTCATTGCAGATCCCGGGAGTTGAAGAAATAAAATCAGATATACAAGCCAGTAAACCTGAAATTATCGTAGAAATTGACAGAGAACGTGCAAACCGAGAAGGCATTAGCACAGGACAATTGGGCATGGAAATTCGTACAGCTGTTTTTGGAAAAGAAATTTCTAAATTCAGAGAATTTGAAGATGATTATCCAATCCAATTGCGCTATGCAGTCAATCAAAGAAGCAATATCGATGCATTGATGAACTTGAAAATTACCTATCGGGATATGGCTACCGGTGGCTCTATACGCCAAATACCATTGGCATCAGTTGCCAATATTAAATACGAAAACTCTTATGGCGGCATCAAAAGAAAAAATCTAAAAAGAATGGTAACCCTTTCTTCTAATGTCCTAAGTGGATTTACGCCCAATGAAGTTGTTGGAAAAGTAACCGCTGCTATCAGCAAATTTAAAGCAAAAGAAGGTATTGAAATTAAAATGACTGGTGAAAGTGAAGACCAAAAAGAATCCTCTAATTTCCTTTCAATGGCCATGCTTGTTTCACTTGGATTAATATTTTTGATTCTTGTGACGCAATTTAACTCCATAGGAAAAACAGTTATCATCCTTACCCAAGTAATCTTTAGTATCATTGGTGTTCTAATTGGTTTTATCATTTTCAGAATGCAAATTTCAATTGTCATGACCGGCATGGGTATCGTAGCACTTGCAGGCATTGTAGTAAGAAATGGAATTCTATTGGTAGAGTTTACTGATGTGCTCAGAAGTCGAAAAGTAAGAACAAAAGAAGCGATTATAAAAGCTGGAAGAACGCGAATTACGCCTGTATTACTGACTGCTTCAGCAACCATTCTAGGTCTTGTTCCTTTGGCCATTGGTTTCAATATCGACTTTGTGAAAATGTTTACTGAATTTAACCCCCATATTTATTTTGGTGGCGATAGTGTTGTCTTCTGGGGCCCTCTTTCTTGGACCTTAATATTCGGCCTCAGTTTTGCAACATTCCTCACGCTCATTTTGGTTCCCGTTATGTATTTCATATTTTATGGAACACAGATAAAAATGAAAAGATGGATGTGGAATACATTAAAAATAAACACCTATGGTGCACCTAAAGATAGAAGCATATCCAATACTTTAGAAAATGCAGACAATACGCATGAATAACAAAAATAAAATTCGAATTTCAGCGGTATCATACCTCAATACGCTACCATTCACCCATGGAATAAAAAATTCTAAGATATCAGAATCCATTGAGTTGAGTTTAGATATTCCTTCGGTATGTGCAGAAAAAGTTATTCAGGGAAAGGTTGATATGGGTTTAATTCCCATTGCAGGATTACTCGAAATGAATGCATATCATGTAATATCTGATTATTGTATCGGTGCTGAAGGCGCCGTAAACTCAGTAATTCTCATGAGCAATGTTCCATTAAATGAAATCAAATCTATCTATCTGGATTATCAATCCAAAACATCTGTAATCCTTTGCAGAATTCTCGCTGCACAATTTTGGAAAATAGATCCAGAATGGATTTCTGCTCAACCGGGTTATGAAAATGAAATAAAAGACACAACAGCCGGACTTATTATTGGTGATCGCGTGTTTACAAATAGAAAGAAATTTCTATATCAATATGACCTTGCAGAAGAATGGCAAAAACTAACCAAGCTGCCTTTTGTTTTTGCGGTATGGGCATCAAGAGAAAAGCTTCCTGAAGATTTTATTTCTCAATTTAACGATGCGCTTTCCTTTGGCCTCTCGCATAAAAAAGAAGCGCTTCAAAGCTGGGACAAGCCACTACCGGATGATTTTCAAGCACTTGACTACCTTGAAAATAGCATCAGCTATAATCTCTCGCAACAAAAAATGGAAGCCATGAAATCTTATTTCCTGTTTGCAAAAGAATTAGTACCGGCTATATTTGCATAAAAATAACCACTTGCGTATGCATCATATTAATAATTTTTATATTTGCTTCAAATAAAAAATCAAAACAATTAAACCACTAAAAAAATAAAACAATGGCAATAAGAAATGGAAAAGCCCTTTGGAATGGAAATCTTAAAGAAGGCAATGGAGAATTAGAAATAGGAAAAAATTTCTTCAAAGGAAAATATTCTTTTGTTTCTCGCTTCGAAGAAGGAGATGGAACAAATCCAGAAGAACTAATCGCAGCAGCACATGCAGCTTGCTATTCAATGGCATTATCTTCATCATTAGATAAAAATGGATACCCTTCCAAAAGTGTAACCACAACAGCAGATGTGCACTTAAATAAAACGGATGCAGGTATGAGAATTACCAAAATTGTTCTACACGCTGAGGCAAACGTAGCCGGCATCAGCAATGAAGATTTTATGCGTATCGCAGAAGAAACAAAAACAGGATGCCCAATATCAAATGCGCTTGCGAGTGTAAACATCGAATTAGATGCCAAATTGCTAGCTACCGCATAATTATAATATGCAAAATGAATACAAGCGCAGCGCCTCATAAGTGCTGCGCTTTTTTATTGTATGCTATTTAAAATATGAAGAGAAACCTGATTACATGCCCAACCGGCATGCCCGCTATCCGCTGCAAGTCCGCCCTCCCGCGAACGCCATAAAATAGGATGATAAATCGATAACCCCTCCCCACTTCGGGCTTTACGCTACTATCGGGTCTAGTTGGAAACGCAGTACCGATGAAAGATATGTTCAATAAAATGGAACATGTATACAGACGAGAAGCCATAAAAACATATCCAAAAATATCATAGAAGTGAAGGAAATTTAAAAATCAATATCCATATTTGCACACCTAAAAATCATCTATTTATAAGTAATAATTTGTTAAATTACGCCTTTATCTATTTGAATTCCTCACCATGAATAAAAGAAATTTACAATCCTCTTTACAATATATAATTCAATTTTTTAAATATATACTATTCTCATTGGGAGTTGTTTATTTCCTCTTATTGATTTTATGCTTCACGGACATTCCCTATCTAGCATACCACGCGCTAGGGACAAAAAATGCATCCTTAAGCGGAAAACCCGATGTTATTATTTTATTGGGGGGAAGCGGAATGCCCTCTGCTGACGGACTGATTCGAACCTATTACACAGCAGAAGCTGCTAACAAATTCAAAAATTCAAAAATCATCATCGCACTCCCTTCCAATGAAAAAGATAGCCTAGGTCAGTTAAAATTAATGGCCCGTGAATTAATGCTTAAAGGAATAGATTCTATTCGCATTTTTTTTGAGCCCAATGGATATAGCACCTATTCCCAAGCCCTAAATATTTCAAAAACATTTTCTGACAAAAAAACAAATACACACCTCCTACTGATTACTTCTCCTGAGCATATGTATAGAGCAATTCACACATTTAAAAAACAAGGATTTACATATGTAGGAGGAAATGCCTCTTTCGAAAAACCACCTGACGAAGAAAAAATAAAAGACAACAGCTCTAAAAAATATTTACGTATTAAAAATCTATCTCTACGTTATAACATGTGGAGCTACCTCAACTACGAAGTTCTTGTGGCTCGTGAATACTCCGCCATCGTCTATTATAAAATAAAAGGCTATATATAAACAGAAAAAATAACCACTTTAATTAGAGCG
>CANKSK010000056.1 GCA_947485425.1 Bacteroidota bacterium
ATAATTTTTTTTCTTAACTTTGTGATTATCAAAATCTAGATATTGAAAAATAGCCTAATCAATATTTCTAAATGATTTATCCACCCAAATTTGTAACAAAATTTTGGTGCAGCCATATTTTAGTGGTTGTATTTTGCTTGTTATCTTTTCATTTGCAGGCACAAAATCAACCTGTTTGCACCTGTATCAACGGTGATTTTGAAACGGGATCTTTTATGAATTGGCAAGGCGAAACTGGATGGTGTTGTGGCATCAATACGACCCCAAGTGGCATCGTAGGGGGGAGGCATACCATCATGGCAGGAGGGATAGATCCCTATTCATGCGGAACGATTCAAATGGTACCTCCCGGCGCAGGTAGCTTTACAGCTCGCTTGGGAAATTCCAATGTGGGAGCGGAAGCTGAGCGTTTGAGATATACTTTTAAAATTGATACCACGAACAACCTTTTTATTTATCGCTATGCCGTTGTCCTTGAAGATCCGGGGCATCCTGCTGATGCACAGCCTCGTTTTGAATTTAAAATTACCAACCAAGCCAATCAGGTAATTGATCCCACCTGTGGTTATACGTTATGGGTATCGGGTCAAAATACCGGTACCCAACAATGGAAATATTGTAATTCGGCATACTATCGCGATTGGGAAATCGTGGGCCTTGATATGACTCCCTATATGGGGCAGACCATTACGGTGGATTTTGCTACCGGCGATTGTGCCTATGGTGGGCATTTTGGATATGCATACATTGATGCTTTTTGTACACCACTTAAAATCACCACAAAATATTGTACAGGAGCAAATACCGCTGTTTTAACAGCTCCTGAAGGTTTTGATTATTTATGGACTCCTGGTAATTTGACGACAAAAACCATTACGATTCAAAATCCAATAAATGGGCAGAAATACAACTGTTTTATCAAATCTTTGTTGAATCCTGCCTGCAATGCGACCTTAACCACCATCTTGAAGCCTATTGATGTTACTACGGATTTTGCGGCATCTTCTCTGTGTTTCAATGATGTTAAATTTATTGATAAATCAATAACCCCATCTCAAACTACACTTGTTGGTTGGAATTGGAATTTTGGGGATCCCGGATCAGGTCCCAAAAATACCTCCACTATTCAAAATCCTTCGCATCAATATAATTCTGTCAATACCTTTAATGTCACCCTGATTTCCACAAACAGTGCCGGTTGTTCGGATACCATTACCAAACAAATTACCACTGTTCCTGTTCCCAAGGCAAATTTCAGCGCAAACAACACCTGTTTGCAAACCGCTACGCAATTTACAGATTTATCAACCCTTGCCGCAGGAACCATTACCACATGGAAATGGGATTTTGGTGATGGCGGCAGCTCTACACAGCAAAATCCTTCGTATGTGTATGCCTTACCCGGAACCTATACTGTGCAGCTTGTTGCGGGTTCTAATACGGCCTGCAATGATACCATCAAAAAGCAAGTGGTGGTATATCCCAAGCCGGATGCAGATTTCAAAAGTACCACCATCTGTTTCAAAAGTCCCAGTACTTTAACAGATGCCTCCACCATTTTAACTGGAACCATTACCGGATGGGAGTGGAATTTTGGTGATGGCATCGGTACTTCTACCTTACAAAATCCTGCCTATGCCTATCAGGCAGCCTCCTCATTCAATGTAAGCCACGTGGCCATATCCGATAAAGGATGCAGGGATACCGTTACAAAGCCCGTGGTGGTAGACCCTTTGCCTGTGGCCGGATTTACTACTACGCCGGTCTGTTTGCATGCTACAAATGCGTTTACCGACAATAGCCAGGTGAGCATTGGAAATATTTCCAGTTGGTCTTGGACCTTTGGTGATGGTGCTTCTTCCTTGTTGATTAATCCTACCCATACCTATCTTGCGGATGGTACCTTTACAGCCACATTGGTAGTTATTTCAAATAAGGGTTGTAAGGATACCCTTCAAAAACAAATAACGGTTTTTCCTTTGCCCAAAGCGCAATTTGGTTCTTATGATGCCTGCTATGGCTATTCCAATTCTTTTACCGATAGTTCATCGGTTAAAAATGGCAGCGTGAATGCTTGGTCCTGGGATTTTGGAAATGGTACCTTTTCTAGTTCTCAAAGTCCTGCCTATACCTACCCGGCAGCAGGTGCCTATCAGGTAACCTTGATTGCCACAACCAATAATGCTTGCAAGGATACCATTGTAAAGTCTCTCATTATTCATCCCAAGCCCAAATCTAATTTCAACTATACCCTTCCATGTGCAGGTGATGGCATGCAATTTACCGATATGTCAAGTGTTGTCAATGATTCGATTAGTCTTTGGAATTGGGATTTTGGCGATGGAAAAACAGATGTGGTTTCAAATCCGCCTTCACATGTCTATCCTCTGGTGCAGTCTTATCCGGTTTTATTGGTTGTTACCACTAGTAATGGTTGTCGCGATTCATTGAAAAAAACAGTATTCATCAACCCAAAGCCCATAGCAGATTTTTCTGCTCCTAAGGTTTGCTATGGAAGTGCTACTGCATTTACGGATAAAAGCAGCATTTCATCTGGAAATATTTCTTTATGGAATTGGGATTTTGGTGATTTGAATACATCCGTGGCTTCAAACCCTTCACATAGCTATGCAAAAGCCGGAACCTATATAACCCAGCTGATTGTAACCTCAGGGCCTGGCTGCAAGGATACGGTGTTTAAACCCATTACCGTTTACCACATGGTGGTTCCTAAATTTTCTGCTACTACTGTTTGTCAGAAATTGAATACCTTGTTTACCGATAGCTCAACTTTAGGGGCAGGCAATATTACAGCCTGGTCATGGAATTATGGCGATGGAACCCCTTTGGGTAGTATTCAAAATCCGGCTCATTTGTATGCAGCCTCCGGAACGTATACCGTTCAACTTACGGCAACAACAAACTTTGGCTGCAAAGCATCGGTATCCAATACGGTTACTGTTCATCCATTGCCTGTGAGCAGCTTTTCGGCTTCTCCGGTTTGCTTGCTCTATACTTCAGTATTCAATGATGCTTCATCTGTCTCTAGTGGCAGCGTAGTCGGTTGGGATTGGGATTTTATGGATGCCTCTCCCCATGCCATGTCGAAAAATCCGAAACATACCTACGCCAATTATGGTACTTTCCCTGTGCAATTGATTACCAATACCAATTTTGGCTGTAAAGATACCCTAGTACAAAATGTAGAAGTATATCCTTTGCCAAAGGCCTCATTTGTAGCTACAACTGTTTGTCTTACCTCTCCCAATACTTTTAATGATCTTTCAACCACCGTGATGGGCGATGCCATAAAAGGATGGGAGTGGAGCTTTGGTGACGGAAATGCTTCTGCATTGAAAAATACCAATCACACCTACAACAGTTGCGGAAGTTACAATGCCAGATTGGTTACCACCTCTCAAAACAATTGCAGAGATACCGCCTATAAATCGGTAACGGTCCATTGTAAGCCGTTAGCAGATTATTCCGTTCCAAATGTTTGCTTGAATTTTCAGAGTGCTTTCAGCGATAGTTCAACCGTACAAAATAGCAATATTGCCTCTTGGAAATGGGATTTTGACGATAATTCCGCCATTTCGGTGCAAAAAAATCCATCACATACCTATTCTGCCGATGGAACTTATCAGGTAAGCCTGTCGGTAGTAGGAGCAAATGGTTGTAAGGATACCATCGTAAAACCCCTTACCATTTATCCTTTGCCTTTGGCAAATTTCAATGTTCCACCTGTTTGTTTCCATGCCAAGAGTCAGTTTTCTGATTTGTCAAGTATCTCTGGCGGGAATATCATCAAATGGAACTGGACTTTTGGAGATAATACCGCCGATTCGGTTACCAATCCCATCCATCAATACAATTCTGATGGCAGTTTTGCTACCCGCTTGATCATAACCAGTAATTATGGTTGTTTAGATACCATTTCAAAAAATACAATCGTTTATCCACTTCCTGTGGCAAACTATAGCAATACCTCAGAGTGTTTGCATTTTAATACCCAATTTAACAGCACTTCTTTTATCAATTCAGGAAGTGTGCAAGGGTGGAAATGGGATTTTGGTGACGGCAAAGGAAGCTCTTCGCTTTCTGATCCTTCTTATTTGTATGCCGCTGATGGAACCTATCAGGTTCGCTTAATTGCGGTTTCTAATTTTGGATGCGTTGATACCATCACGCAGCCTGTTGTTGTTTATCCATTGCCTGTTGCTGAATTTTCAAATACCACTGAATGTATGAACTTTCCTACTGTATTTACCAATGCTTCAAGTATCAGCAGTGGAAAAATTACGAATTGGATATGGAGTTTTGGCGATTCAAAAGGGATTTCGGTGGTGAAAAATCCACATTATATTTACGGGGTGGATAGTGTCTATATGACACAGTTGATTGCTACCTCTTCTCTTGGATGTAAGGATACCATTATACATCCTGTTGTGGTTCATCCATTGCCTATTGCTAAATTTACAAGTACTTCAGAATGCTTGCATTTTCAAACACAATTTACAGACTTAAGCACCATTAAAAGTGGTTCTGTATCGAGTCACCAATGGTCTTTTGGTGATCAGTATGGAAAAGCAGTCGTTCAAAATCCGAGCTATGATTATCCTACTGACGGAACTTTTTTGGCGGAGTTGATTGTGGGTTCGAGTTTTGGATGCCTTGATACTGTATATAATCAGGTAACGGTATATCCTTTGCCAAAGGCTGATTTTAATGTAAAAGATGTGTGCTTGAAGTTTAGCAGTGTATTCGCAGATTCTACCAAAATATCCTCAGGAATAGTATCTGCTTGGAATTGGAATTTCGGAGAAAATACATCAGGACCTGATAATACCTCTGCCCTTCAAAATCCTTCACATCTGTATGCCAATTGTGGGAATTATCCCATTACCTTAATCAGTACTTCCGGATTTGGTTGCAAGGATACTGTGACAAAAAACAGCAATATTTTTTGTTTGCCTCATGCCAATTTTGTTTTTGATAAGGTATGCTTGAATCAGCCTACGCATTTTGTCGATTCTTCAACAATTTCCAGTGGCAATATGGTTGCTTGGCTATATGATTTTAATGAGAATGGAGCTTATTCCAAAAGTGCTGATACTACACACCAGTATGCCAATTATGGGGACTATTGGGTGAGGCATTTGGTCGTTTCCAATCATGGATGTATTGATTCTGTTCATAAAAAAGTAACGGTATATCCTTTGCCTACAGCTGGTTTCACAGCTACAAATGTTTGCTTGAATGTTCAAAGTAGTTTCACAGATATGTCCTCGTTTATTCCTGGAAATGATATTATCGGTTGGAATTATAATTTTGGTGATCAATCAGGAACTTCTTCAAATTCCAATCCGCAATATACCTACACCAAGGAAGGGGTTTTTCAAGTTCGGCAGATTGTAATGAGCAACAAATTGTGCAGAGATACGGCCTATAAAACCTTGGAAATTTATCCAATTCCTCAAGTCAATTTTGGAGATCTTCAGAAAGGCTGCGTGCCCATGCTGGTCAGCTTTAAAGATTTAACGGTCATCACCAAGGGCAATTTACAATCTTGGCTATGGAGTTTTGGTGATGGATATACTTCATCGCTGCAAAATCCAGATCATTTATACAATCCAATGATCAATAATCCGGTTAATTACAGTGTAAGTCTTACGGTGTCTTCTGATCAATCTTGCGTGGCCAGCTATACAAATCCCAATATGATTACCTTGTATCCTCTTCCCTCAGCAGGTTTTACCATGAATCCAAATCCTGCTTCTATTTTGGTGCCCCATATCAATTTTAAGGATCTATCCATTGGAAATGGCGCCATTGTGAAATGGGAGTGGAGCTTTGGTGATGATGTATATGAATCCGCTTCAAATCCAGTACACACCTACTTAGAGCCTGGTACGTATAAAGTTCGTTTGGTTATTGTGAATCAATATGGCTGCGTGGATACCACCTATCGGACCATGGAGGTGGGACCTGAATTTGTATTCTATATTCCGAATGCTTTTACACCGGATAACGACAGCAAAAATGATTATTTCTTTGGTTCAGGAATTGGTATTGCAGATTATCGCATGGATATTTTTGACAGATGGGGGAATCGGATTTTTTATACAACAAATTTATCAATCGGATGGGATGGTAAGGCAAATGGAGGCAGTATGACAGCCCAACAAGATGTGTATGTTTACGTTGTAAATATTGTAGATGTCTTTGGCGAAAAACACAAATATGTCGGTCATTTTACCTTGGTAAGGTAAAAATGCATTCAATCTTAAACTATTTGCATATATTTGGCTCTAGATATAGAGGATGAAAACAGATATGACATACAAAATAAATAACTTTTGGAGGGTTTTCTCATTCCTATTCATTGTTTTTGCCTTTTTTTCGATGCCTCTAAAGGCTCAAAATCAGCAAGATTTTATTTGTACTTGTACAAATGGTGATTTTGAGACGGGTACTTTCGCCAACTGGTCTGGTCAGACCGGATTTTGTTGTGGTGTAGTGATGACAGCCAATGGAATTGTCAATGGTCGACATACCATCATGTCCGGAAATGGCTTGGATCCCAACAGCTGTAATAAAGTAAAGGTCAATGCACCTGGAACAGGTACTTTTTCAGCGCGCTTGGGAAATTCATTTGTGGGTGCAGAAGCAGAACGTCTTCGCTTCACCTTTACGGTAAATCCCAATAATTATCTTTTTATTTATAAATATGCCGTTATTCTCGAAGATCCAGGGCATCCCCTCAGTGATCAGCCCCGATTTGAAGTGAGTTTGTTAAATGGAGCCAATCAGGTTATTGACCCTACATGTGGACATTATTTGTTTGTTTCTGGTAGCAATATGGGATCGCAATGGAAAAGTTGTGGGCCTTCTGTTAGATATAAAGATTGGGAAACTGTAGGTTTGGATCTCA
>CANKSK010000057.1 GCA_947485425.1 Bacteroidota bacterium
CCTCCTCCGACGCACGCTTCTCCTTCTTCACAAAATAACTAGACTGAAATAACAATATCAAGGCTACGCCAATAGAAATGGAGGAGTCTGCGATATTAAATACAGGCCTAAAAAACACAAAACTTTCACCGCCAAAAAAAGGAAACCAAGTAGGAAAGCGACTTTCAATGATTGGAAAATAAAGCATATCCACCACCTTGCCATGCAAAAAACTTGCATAGCCACCATTGGCAGGTAAAAATCTTCCTATTTCCATGCTGCTATCAGAAAAAACAACACCATAAAAAACACTGTCAATGATATTACCCAATGCGCCTGCCAATATCAATGACATACTGATAAGCAAACCCGATGGGGCTTTCTTTTTTATTAAATCCATCAAATACCAAATAATCCCACCTACGGCAACAATACGAAAAAGACTCAAAAACAACTTACCATAGCTGCCTCCAAGCTCCATACCATAAGCCATTCCGGGATTTTCAGTAAAATGAATAATAAACCATCTGCCGGCGATATTGATTTCTTCACCTAGGTATAAATGGGTTTTTATCCAAAATTTCAAAGTCTGGTCTAGCAGCAGAACAAAGAAAATAACGAAGAGAGATTTTTTCAATGGAATGGGGATTGTTTGTTTTCCTTTAAAACCAAAAAGGTAATTATTTCCTAAAAAACAATTACCCCTGTTTGGTATGCAAAAAAGAATAAACGAATTAGTCTTTATATTGCTTTAACTTCGCTTCCATACTTTGCGTGGTATGAGGCACAGCACGAAGTCTTTCTACAGGTATCAACTTACCGGTTACCCTACAAATTCCATACGTTTTGTTCTCTATACGAATCAAAGCATTTTCTAGCTGCTCAATAAATTTTTGTTGTTTTCCGGCCAATTGACCCGCTTCCTCTTTAGCCAAAGTATCCGAACCATCTTCCAAAACCTTAAAAGTGTTAGAGGTATCATCCGTGCCATGCTCATCAGAACGATTTAAGATGGCTTGAAGACCTGCAAGTTCTTTTCTTGCATCTTCCAATTTCCTATTAATTAGCTGCTTAAATTCCTGAAGTTCGGCATCGTTATACCTGTTTTTTTCATTTTCCATTCGTAAATTTATTAATGTTGATTAGGGTATTGATTTCTTCATCTATTTCAACCAAAACACCCTCGCCTGCCTCCATCGCATTTACCATTTCCAAAGACTCGGCAAGTGTTTCGCTGCAAATATACCTTAAATTATTTGAAATCGCAGCATTAATTAAAGGGTGCGATTGTATTTTCATTTGGATTTTATCCGTCACCTCAAATTTGTTATCCTTGCGAATATTCTGTATTTTATTGATCAATTCTCTGGCAATACCCTCCTCTCGTAAAGCATCTGTAATCTGAATATCCAGGGCCACAGTTAGCTTTCCTTCAGAAATGGCAAGCCATCCGGGAATATCTTCAGAAATAACTTCCACCTCTTCAAGCATCAAATCGAATCCATTTTCTGCATCCAGTTTGAGGTGCAGGGTACCCACACTTTCCAGTTCACTGATATCTGCAGCTTGCAAGTTTGAAATCAAGGCAGCAGCCTGTTTCATCATTCCTCCCAATTTCTGGCCCAAAATTTTAAAATTGGGCTTTACCTTCTTGATGACAATACCTGATGTGTCACTGATAAACTCGATATTCTTCAAATTCACCTCTGCCAAAATCAAGCTTTTCACCAATTCTATATTCTCTATCACGCTTTTATCAGCAAGCGGAATAAGTATTCGATTCAAGGGCTGACGGACTTTGATGTTTACTTTTTTTCTGAGTGCCAAAACCATGGAGGAAATTTTCTGCGCAAGCTCCATTCTTTCCTGCAATTTCAAATCGATTTTAGATTCATCAAAGACAGGAAAATCCGACAAATGCACAGATTCAAAGGACTCATGATTACTTACCTTATTTAAATCTCTATACAGCTGATCGGCAAAAAAGGGCGCAACGGGCGACATCAATTTGGCTACAATAGAAAGACAAGTATAAAGGGTTTGATAGGCAGAAATTTTATCACTGCTATAATCACCTTTCCAAAAACGCCTCCTTGAAAGACGAACATACCAATTGCTGAGGTTTTCAGTAACAAACTCCTGTATCGCTCTAGAGGCCTGAGTGGGCTCATAATCTGCATACAACATATCCGTTTTGCGAATCAAACTATGCAGCTCTGATAGAATCCATCGGTCAATCTCAGGTCTTTCTATATAAGGAATGTCATTTTCCTGATAGCAGAAACCATCTATATTGGCATATAGCACAAAGAAAGAATAGGTATTATATAAGGTTCCGAAAAATTTTCTTTGCACTTCGGTAATACCATCCTCATTAAACTTCAGATTGTCCCAAGGTTGTGCATTGCTAATCATATACCACCTGGTAGCATCCGGACCATATTGATTTAAGGTAACGAATGGATCCACCGCATTGCCCAATCTCTTGGACATTTTATTTCCATTCTTATCCAGCACCAAACCATTTGAAACGACATTTTTATAGGCCACCGAATCAAAAAGCATGGTGGAAATGGCATGAAGGGTAAAAAACCATCCGCGGGTTTGATCCACTCCTTCGGCGATAAAGTCTGCTGGAAAGCTTTTTCCAAATTCCTCGAGGTTCTCAAAAGGAAAGTGCCACTGTGCATAAGGCATTGCACCGGAATCAAACCAAACATCTATCAAATCCGGCTCGCGTTTCATCGACTTTCCAGAGGCAGACAATAAAACGATGTCATCCACATAGGGCTTATGCAAGTCAAATAAGGTATAATCAGATTGATAATTTTCAGGAATCGGATTTTTTGCCATCAATCCTGCGGCGATTGATTTATCAATTTCTTTCTTCAGCTCTTCTACGGAGCCAATACAGGTAATTTCAGCATAATCATCTGTGACCCATACCGGCAAGGGAATTCCCCAAAAACGTGAACGCGACAAATTCCAATCTACCAAATTCTCTAACCAATTTCCAAAACGACCACTACCGGTTGATTCCGGCTTCCAATTGATGGTTTTGTTTAAGGCAATCATTTTCTCCTTCACCGCTGTGGTTTTGATAAACCAAGAATCCAAAGGATAAAAGATTACCGGTTCATCGGTTCTCCAACAATGCGGATAGGTGTGTTCATATTTTTCAACGCGAAAAGCCTTGTTTTCCTCTTTCAACTTAATGGCTATCAGCACATCGGTAGATTTCCGGTCAGGCTGCTGATCCTTGCTTGTTTTCACATGCATACCCGCAAAATCGACGACTTCATCCACAAAAACGCCTTGCCTATTGACTAATGTCAATGAACCAATCCCATTTTGTTTGGCAACCCGAAAGTCATCCGCTCCAAAACTTGGGGCAATGTGCACGATACCTGTACCATCTTCTGTGGTCACAAAGTCACCTACAATCACACGAAAAGCATCACCATTTTCGGGCTGTACATAGGGCATGAGTTGTTCATAGCGCAATCCGGCAAGCTGTTTACCGGAAAATTCAGACAAAACGGACCAGGGAATTTGCTTATCACCACCCAGATATGCCTCAAATGAAACCTCTTTACTTGCCTCTGCAAAATATTTAGACACCAAATCTGAGGCCAATATCACACTCACGGGGCTAAAGGTATATGGATTAAAAGTTTTAATCTTTACATAGCTAATTTTTTCAGAAATGGCCAAGGCCGTATTTGAAGGCAAAGTCCAGGGTGTGGTTGTCCATGCCAAAAAGAATACCGCTTCCTTTTCATCTTCAAAAAGCCAACGGGAAGCATCATCACACACAACCTTGAATTGCGCAGTGATGGTGGTATCCTTAATCATCTTGTAACTTCCCGGCTGATTTAGCTCATGAGAGCTCAATCCCGTACCTGCAGCCCATGAATAGGGCTGAATGGTATATCCTTTATATAACAATGATTTTTCATGAAGCCGTTTTAACAAATGCCAAACGCTCTCTATATAGGTATTGTCAAAAGTAATGTAAGGATGCTCCAGGTCGACCCAATAGCCCATCTTGCGGGTAAGATCATCCCAAATATTCTTATATTTCATCACCTCCTCGCGGCAGGCCTTGTTATAATCTTCTACAGATATTTTTTTTCCTATGTCCTCTTTGGTAATCCCCAAACTTTTTTCTACACCCAATTCAACGGGCAAGCCATGTGTATCCCAACCGCCTTTGCGATCCACTTTAAAACCTTTTAAGGTTTTATATCTGCAAAAGATGTCTTTTATGGCCCTGGCCATCACATGATGTATTCCCGGCAAACCATTGGCTGAGGGTGGTCCTTCATAAAAAGTAAACTGTGGATGACCTTCTCGATTGGAAATACTTTTTTTAAAAACCTCTTGTTCGTCCCAAAACGCACCTACGCTCTTGGCGGTTTCGGTCAGATTCAATTGTTCATATTCCTGGTATTTTGAAGACATAAGAGATTGTTTATAAAGAATTAAAAAGGAGTGCAAAGATAAGCAGACCTGCTCATTTTTCAAAAAGCCAAAGAGAGATTTAATCTAAAACAGAAAAAACACGCAACCTAGACAAAGTTTATAATCAAAAAAATGATGTTCGTCACTTTTAAAATTTAAAACCCATTCCGACCTATTATTTTTGTTTCACGAAAGCAACTTCTATTCTAACAAACAAGTAGAAGGCCACCAAAACAAACAAACAAACAATTAATTAATTAAGACGATGAAACCCATGAAAAAAAATTACTTCAAATTGGCATGTGCAGGCATAGCCATCAGCGCTATGGTGTTGCCTAACGTAAAAGTTTCTGCTCAAGGATGTGTTGCCGTGCGCTATATGGCGGCGGGATGTGTAAACAATACCGCTCTGGAGCCTGGCCAATGGTCATTAAACATTGGATACAGATACCTACACTCCTACAAACACTTTAAAAAAGATGTGGAGCAACAACTCAGAACCGACCTATACAAAGACAATGTCATCAACGTTGCCAATTCAGCTGATTTCACCCTTACCCGAACCATCAGCAAGAAGCTAAGCATTGGATTTTCCATTCCTGTAAGTCATACCGTTCGCACTTCAAAATACGAACATGAAGGAACTACCAAGGTATTGAATGCCGATAAAACGGAAAACATGAATGCCACCTATGACTTCAATCAAGGCCGTCATGAAACCTCTTCCCGCGGAATAGGTGACATGAGAATTGTTGCCAACTTCCGACTGTCAAACCCAGATAGCCTCATGTCCGAAGACCTTGTTTTGGGTATTGGCGTGAAATTGCCTACCGGAGATTACAATGTACAAGGCGTGTTTTACAAATCACCAACTACAACCCTGATTAAAGCCGTAGACCAATCCATTCAATTGGGTGATGGCGGATTAGGTGTGGTTTTGGAACTTTCCACCTACAAACAACTGAAAGGACATTTGTTCGGCTATGGCAATGGTTTTTACCTATTGAATCCAAGAAACACGAATGGAGTTGGAACGGGCGCTTTAGCCGGAGGTCAACCAAGTGCAGCTCAAATAGCTGATAATCTAAAATATGGAAATGTATCTGAGATGTCGGTAGCTGATCAGTATATGGTGCGTTTTGGATTGAATTATGCAAGTCTATTTACCCATAATTTATCCGCAACCCTTGGCGTAAGAATGGAAGGTATTCCACGCTGGGACTTGCTAGGCAAAAGTGATGGCTTCCGTCGCCCAGGCTATGTAGTTTCTGCTGAACCCGGCTTAAATTATAATTTCGGAAAACATTCTCTGGGAGCCAATGTACCGGTTGCCATGTACAGAAACCGCATCAAAAGCATGATGGATTTAAAGAAACCTGACCCTACTACCACTACGGTGTATCCAGGCTCATTCAGCGCCCTTGCCACTACCGGAGATGCTGCCTTTGCTGATTACCTGATTATGCTTACCTACGGATATCGTTTTTAATATTGTTTGTTGTTTTTAATGTGTTTGAAACCGCCGGATTTGGTACCGGCGGTTTTTTTATTTTTTTAAACTTCTTTATTTTGTAACTTTGCAACCCAATTTTATATCAAATGATTCAGGTAAGTTTTCCCGACAAACAAGTAAGAGAATATCCGAAGGGAGTGACCGCGATGGAAATCGCAAAAAGCATTAGTGAAGGTTTAGCCAGAAATGTTTTGGCGGCTAAAATCAATGGAGAAATATGGGATGCCACGCGCCCCATCCATGACCATGCCTCCATTGAACTACTCACTTGGGATTCTAAAGAAGGCAAGTCAACCATGTGGCATTCTTCGGCACATCTTATGGCTGAAGCGCTTGAATTTTATTTTCCCGGCATGAAATTCGGCATTGGGCCGCCCATAGAAAATGGCTTTTATTATGATGTAGATGCCGGAGAAAAAAGCATCTCCTCAGAAGATTTCAAAAAAATCGAAGATAAAATCATCGAATTGGCAAGATTGGAAAGCAAATTCGAAAGAAAAGAAGTTTCCAAGGCAGATGCAATCAGCTATTTCACTGAAAAAGGCGATGAGTATAAACTAGATTTACTCAAAGATTTGGAAGATGGGAAAATCACTTTTTATTCCCAAGGTCAGTTTACAGACCTTTGCAGAGGGCCACATATTCCGCATACCGGATACATCAAAGCCGTAAAGCTGATGAGTGTTGCTGGCGCCTATTGGAGAGGTGACGAAAAAAACAAACAGTTGACTCGTGTTTACGGAATTTCATTCCCGAAACAAAAAGACTTGACTGATTATTTGGAATTATTGGAAGAAGCAAAACGTCGTGACCACAGGAAGCTGGGTAAAGAATTGGAATTATTCGCTTTCTCACAAAAAGTAGGTCAAGGTTTGCCTTTATGGCTTCCAAAAGGAGCTGCATTGA
>CANKSK010000058.1 GCA_947485425.1 Bacteroidota bacterium
AATCAATGATGACCACACCGGGCTTTAACTTCAATAGCTGCTGAATGATTTGCTGGGTGGAGGATTCAGTATATATATAGCATTCGGGATTGCTGAATCCTAGTCGGTGGGCGCGCATTTTAATTTGCCGCGAACTCTCCTCGCCAGAAACATACAAAACACGCTGCCCTTTCAATTTCAAGGCCAGTTGCAACAGCAAAGTAGATTTCCCAATACCCGGTTCGCCACCCAGGAGAATAAGTGATCCGGGAACAATACCGCCGCCGAGAACCCTTTCAAGCTCTTTGTCAGGAATTAAAATGCGTTCCTCGGTTTCAAGCTCAATATCCTCCATGGATGAGGGTAGTTTTTTTTCGATGGAAAAGGATTCTGACTGATGGGGCGCGGACTTCTCAACAACCTCTTCCACAATGGTGTTCCATTCATTGCAGGCAGAACATTTACCCATCCATTTGGGAAATTGAGCACCACAATGCTGACAAAAAAAAGATGTTTTTATTTTAACCATGAGAAATGAAAATCAAGATATAAAAAAAGGCTTCCAACACGAAAGCAAGACAGATGTGTGAACAAGATTTATTTTGCTCTTGAAAATTCCCTTTGCAGCAGACCTTTTCCGCCACCATTGCAGGGCTGATCATGAAGGATGATCAACACATCATTATCCATTTGAATGATTTGCCATTTGGCATTGTAACAAAAAAAGGTGGTAAGATCTGTAGTGGTCAAGTAAGGCTCTGTCAGAGAAGTATTGACTTCATAATAGCCCGTATCGGCAATTGCAAATTCCTTGTTGGCATCTCGCTCATATCGATATAAAGAACCATCTTCAAACTTCCATCTTTCTTCGATTTGATTTTCAGCGATGCTTACCATATTCCAAGTACCTTGCAGGTCTTTTTTGATGGAGGAAGAAGAACGTAAAACGGTTTGGTTTTGACAACCAGCGAATAACAGCACCCATAGAGTTGCAAAGATGCCGAACTTTAAATGAAATTTCATAAGCACAAATATAATCATTGTTAATCATTTTTCAAAATGATTATCGCAGAATTTAAATTTAAATGGCAGGTACAACTAGCTAATTTTCTGCACCAGGCTTCACCGAATCTTTGATTTTCTTTTCAATGAGAGATGTGGAATAGCCTGGCAAAAAGGATATGCTGGTCACCAATCCGCCTTTGGCCAAAACAATATCGCTGCCCACGATGTCGGCAGGATTCCAATCGCCACCTTTTACCAGCACATCGGGCTGAATCCATTCGATTAACGCATAGGGTGTTGGTGCATCAAAAACAATGACCGCATCTACACATCCTAGGGCCGCCAAAACTTCCGTACGGGAAGACTCATCCGTAAGTGGTCTTTCAGGACCTTTCAACCGACTCACCGACTGATCGGAATTTACGCCAATAATTAGAATATCGCCCAAGCCAGCGGCTTCTGCCAAATAATTTACGTGGCCTTTGTGCAAGATATCAAAGCAACCGTTTGTAAACACAATTTTTTTGGAAAGCATTTTCCATCCTGCCAATTTTTTTCGCAAACTATCGACCGTTTCTATTTTTGATTTCAATGCTTCAATGCGATTCATGTGATTTTTTTTTCTTGGAAATGAGAAAGAGCATAACAACAGATATACCGCCCATTAAAAGCACAAAGAGGGTTTGGGAGGTGTGCACAATGGTGGCATATGCAAGGCCATCAGCCTCATCGATACCAAAAAGCGTTAGTCCTTTGGATACCACCAGGTGATAGGCACCAATACCGCCCTGCACCGGTGCGGTCATCCCCAATCCACCAATGGCAAGGGTAAACATGCCGGCTTTAAATCCCAACTGCTGGGTAGGGGCAAAAGAAAAGAAGCAGGCATAGGTAACAAAGTAATACATCACCCAAATAAAGAACGTATGGGCAAGAAACAATCCTTTGTTTTCCATTTTCACGACGGATTTCAGACCCTTTAGGACGCCTTGCATGAGCGAGGACATTTTTGCAAAAAAGGGCGATTGATTTTTCTTTTTGAAGAGCACCACAATGAAGGTGACAAGCGCCAAGACAATCAAAATGATAGAAGCGATAAACAAGGAGGAATTGAATAAAAAGGCGGCTTTTCCATAAAAAGGCTTCACGAGATTTTCAGAGATAAAACCACCTAGGGTATCAAATTCGATGCTTGCAGCCAAAAGAATGGATGAAAGCAGCAAAATTAAATCAAGGCCTCTTTCCACAATGACCGTACCTATCAAGACATTAAAAGGAATTTTTTCAGACTGGCTTAAGGCGCTGCAACGAGAAATCTCACCAATGCGAGGAATAGCCAGGTTGGCAAGATATCCACCCATCAAAGCATATAAAGAACTGCTGAGCTTGGGCTGATAGCCAAGGGGCTGAATTAACATATTCCACCTGTACGCCCTGCTGACATAAGCCAAAAACGAACAAAATACGGACAAAAGCACCCATTCATATTTGGCCCCACGAATCTTTTCCCACATCTCCCCAATATTCTTTCCGCGGAAAGCCAGCATGAGCAGAGCCATACCCACAGCAAACAAAAACAGATATTTAAGAAATGATCCTATTTTGGAATTCAAACGCATACCGATATATACTATTTTTATGTTCTATTCAACAACAAACCAATCACCTTTTGCCAAGCCTAAAATACAAAAAACTGTTGATTGGGTGGGTAAATGTACATTTTAAATTATAATCTCATATTATCAATCAAGCGGATTTTACCAATATAGGCCGCCAAGCAGGCACGTATCGGAACATCTGCGGGCCTTACCTCCACATTTTGCAAGGTATTTTCATCTACAATATCCAGATATTCCAATTTCAGACCTGAAATCGAATTTAATTCTTCGGTCGTCTGCTGCAGAATGGCGGACATTTGATCAGGAGATTCAGAGACGCGTTTTTGAAGATGCAAAAGTACCCGGGGGATATGCAGGGCCAAATCTTTCTCTTCGTCAGTCAGCCGGACATTTCTGGAACTCATGGCAAGTCCTGATTTTTCTCGTACGGTAGGAAAAGGTATTACCTCAATATCTAGGGAGAGATGCTCGAGCATTTTTTGAATAACGCGCAATTGTTGGAAATCTTTCTCGCCAAAATAAGCTTTATTGGGCAGAATAATTTCAAAAAGCCTTTTCACCACTGTCATTACGCCGGCAAAATGACCGGGGCGATGACGCCCTTCCATTACTTGCAGCATCATGCCCAAATCAGGAGCAAACAAGATTGGGGGATAAACAGGATACATTTCTTTAACAGAAGGCAGGAAAAGGAGATTGCAGCCTACCTGCTCAAGCTTGGCGATATCTGCATCTAGGGTACGTGGGTACTTTTCAAGATCTAAAGGATTATCAAATTGGGTGGGGTTGACAAAGATGCTGCAAACGGTCAGGTCATTGTCCTGCATGCTTTTCTTTACCAAGTTTAGGTGCCCCTGGTGCAAAGCCCCCATTGTGGGCACAAATCCCAAAGTTTGCCCCACAGACCTTTCATCCATAAAGGCGCGGAAATCTTGAACGGTCTCGAATATAATCACAATAATAAATTATGGGCACAATAATAGTAAAAACGACAATAAATCAAGAGGAAAACGATTCTTTTTTGAGAGGCAAGAGATGGAGCATGGAAGAATCTTTCAAAAAAAAGATACAAATTACTGAAAAACAATGATTTATTTTTTTTTCGTTTGTGAATAAGTTTTTTTGAACATCCTTGCATATCTATTGAAAAATGATATTTTTTTCCGTATCTTTGCGGTTATAACGAAAACTACTACATATATGAGAAAAGCCCGCATTTTATTTATTTGCCAGGAAATTGCCCCTTATTTAGAAGTTACCGCGACCTCTCAGATATCAAGATACCTTCCACAGGGAATACAGGAAAGGGGTCGTGAAATACGCACTTTTATGCCGCGTTTTGGGAATATAAATGAAAGAAGAAATCAGCTTCATGAGGTTATTAGGCTGTCAGGAATGAATCTGATTATTGATGAAACCGATCACCCTTTGATTATCAAGGTTGCATCCATTCAATCTGCAAGGATGCAGGTATATTTTATCGACAATGAAGAATTCTTTCAAAGAAAGCATGTTTTTGAAGATGCCAAGAAAAAACAATTTAAAGATAATGACGAAAGAGCGATTTTCTTTTGCCGAGGCGTTTTGGAAACCGTAAAAAAACTGGGATGGTCACCTGATTTAATTCATTGCCATGGTTGGATGACTAGTTTTATTCCACTTTTCATAAAATCCAGCTATAAAGATGATCCGGTTTTCAAAAACTCCAAAGTCGTCTATTCTTTGTATAATGATGGATTTGCTGAACCTTTTGGTGCAGATTTTCACAAAAAAATTAAAATGGATGGTATTGGCAAAGAAGATTTGAACCTATATAAAACGCCAGATTATGCAAATATCAGCATTGCTGCCATCAACAAAGCAGATGCGGTAATCAGAGGCAGTGAAAAACTAGATGAAAAAATAGATGCTCACCTAAAAAATATAGAGAAACCCTTATTAGCCTATCAGTCTCCGGATGATTATATTGATGCCTATTCCGATTTTTATAATGAATTATTGGTTGAAGACTCGGTATTGGTAGATTAATGACAATCATGCGGCTTATGACTCCTTACGTGTATTCCGCATATATGAAAACGTATATGCGGAATCTCTTTTTATTATCTCTTGCTGTCTTGCTCGTTCTAAACACCGGTTGCAATAAACGTGACGACCTTGGTGTAGATGTTTTACCACCGGACAACAAGACTTCACTGATCAGCGATTCTCTTGAATTAATTTCCTATACGGTAAAGGAAGACGACGGGCGTTCGGATGAAATTCCTGCTGTATTGGTGGGAACCTTTAATGATCCCTTGATGGGCAAGGTATCGGCAGAATTAAACGCGCAGTTCGTACTCCCTACCTTAAACTTTACATACCAGGGCAATAGCCCCGTTGCTGATTATGCGGAATTGACGCTAAATTTGAAGGGCTTTTATGGAAACGTAAATGCGCAGCCCCAAAAAATCAATGTATATCAATTAACCGAAAATATCTACAGAGACAGTATTTATTATTCAGGGCGCAAAATAGCGCACGGTTCTACCCTTATAGGCTCAGCAAACTTTAATCCGCCAAGCTATACCAATGATTCAACGGTATTGAAGATAACCCTTGACAAAAGTTTTGCGGATTTTTTATTGGCCCTTGACAGCACAAAAACCATCAATTCTACCGAATTTGTAAAGGCATTTAAGGGACTTTGTATTGCTTCTGATACCAGCCTTTCTGATACGGGGGCTATTTTCAGGTTTGATATTACATCCATATACAGCAAACTGCGCTTGTATTATCATGATGCCAATAGCAGCTATGTGCAGGATATGTTTGCCAATTCAGATGCGGCATGGTTCAATCATTTCAGTCATACTTTCAGCAACTATGCCCAGCAACAAATCGCTGACACCTCAAATGGTAAAAATGCCATTTTGTTGCAAGGCATGTATGGACTAAAAAGCGTTATTAAAATACAAAATATCGATAGATTGAAAGCGATGATGCCTATGGCCATTAACAAAGCTGAGCTTTCAATAAAGACGAATAGCACGAGTGCTTATGCGATTCCACAAAATTTGCTATTGCGTCGCCTTGACGCGAATAGCTTGAGTGCTGTTGAATATCGTGCCACCCAAAAAGAGTTTGTAGCCAATTTGCCTTTCTATATACAAAGAATGCTTGAAGGAAAAATCATCGACAAGGGATTTGAATTGTTTATCAATCCCATTGAAAGTGCATCCTCACCCACCTCTGTTGTTTTAGGTGGAGGCAAAAATGCTTTGGGTTACAAGATGAAAATAAAGATTATTTATACAAAAATTTAATTTGACAAATCATGTGCGGAATTGTTGCATATATAGGAAAAAGAGAAGCCTACCCAATCATTATTAAGGGGCTTCAGCGACTTGAATACAGGGGTTATGACAGTGCAGGTATTGCACTTCAAAACAACGGATTGAATGTCTATAAAAAAGCCGGTAAGGTAAGTGACTTGGTTGAACATGTGAAAGACAGTTCCCTTGCAGGATATATCGGAATGGGCCATACCCGTTGGGCAACTCATGGAGAACCCAATGACCGAAACGCCCATCCGCATTTATCAGAATCCGGAAATTTATGCATCATTCACAATGGCATTATTGAGAACTACGCACCTATTAAGGAGGAGCTCAAAAAAAGAGGCCATACTTTTAAAAGCGATACCGATACAGAAGTATTGATTCATTTGATAGAGGATATCCAAAACAATTCAGGTAGCAGCTTAGACGAAGCCGTTCGTTTGGCATTATGTGAGGTGGTAGGTGCTTATGCGATCGTGGTCATGTCGGCCTTAGAGCCTGACAGGCTGATTGCAGCAAGAAAAGGCAGCCCTATTGTATTGGGAATTGGCGAAAATGAGTTCTTTGTTGCCTCAGACGCTACACCGATTGTAGAATATACAAAAACCGTGGTGTATTTAAATGACGGAGAAATGGCCATCATGCATGGATCTGATCTCACGGTAAAAACCATAGGTAATGTAGTAAAAACGCCATATATCCAAGAGCTTGAAATCAAGCTTGAGATGTTAGAAAAAGGAGGCTTTGAGCATTTTATGCTGAAAGAAATCTATGAACAACCACGCTCCATACTTGATAGTATGCGGGGCCGAGTAGATGCCCAAAAAGGAATTGTAAAACTAGGCGG
>CANKSK010000059.1 GCA_947485425.1 Bacteroidota bacterium
AAATTGGTTTTTTTTTGGGTTTTAAAATATTTTAAATTATTGATTTATAAGGTTTTTCGTTTTGTATCGGTTTCATCCTGTATCGATGAAATAAAATCCCTTTTGGTGAGTAATTTCCTTGTTTTAGTTGTAAATTTGCACTTCAGACAAGTATCATTTATTTAAAAGAAAGGACAGCGTATGTTAGAATTTTATTCGGCCAGTACAAGGTCAGTGAATGCCGCAAGAGGCATTTCAGAATGTATGGAATCTGCTTTAGGCAGTGACGTTAGTAATTGTGATTTGGTTTTGATTCATGCATCTATAGGTCATGATTTTGCTGAGCTGAATGCACAGGTGCAAAAGTTGGCACCTCGCGCAAGAGTGGTTGCCGCTTCCTGCTGCGGTATTGTAGGCAAAGAAGGCGTCAGTGAATCCATGAAGGATATTGCCATCATGGCCGTAAGAGGAAAAGAATTTGCATTGGCATATGCAGATGGTATCTATGGTTCCAATTCCTATGAAAAATCATTGGAAATTGCCAAAGATCTTTACAAACAAGATCCCCATGTGAATATGATTTATTTTATGGCCTCCGGTATCGATATCGCCAATGATTTATGCATTGCCGCCATTGAAGAGGTCTTTGGTTCTGATGTCACCATATTTGGGGCGACTTCATCTGACAATATGCGTGGGGTTATAAGCTATCAGGCCATTGACAATCATGTTTTTGAGCATTCAGCCTTTATGGTTGGTTTTTCTGATCCCACCTTGGCTGTTGAAACACAGGCTACACATGGTTTTGTAGCGATTGGAGAGCCGATGACCGTTACCAAAGCCAATGGATATGAAATTCAAGAGTTGGATGGAAAGCCGGCATGGCCTGAATTTCTGCATAAATTAGGATTGCCTGATGATGCGACTTGTGGGGATTCTATTCCCATTGGAGCCCTGGCAGAAAAATTGTCTCCTCAGCTTGCTGAAGAATATGGAAACAAGCACATCCTCAAAGTGGTTACCAAGCACAAAGACGATACCATCTTGTATGCTACCACCATCAAAGAAGGCACCCAATTGTGGCTTACCACCCGCGATGAAGATTTGATATTTAAGGAAATGGATCGTATGGTTCAGGTGATGAAAGATAAAATCCAAAATAGAAAATTGGTAGCGGTCTTTCATGCGGATTGTTTGGCAAGAGGTAAATTTCTTTTCAATCGCATCCTGAAAGAAGAGCTTGTCAATCGCATGCAGTTTCCATTTTCAACCGATGGGGTATGTCCTCCTTGGCTTGGGATGTATGGCTTCGGAGAATTTGCTCGCTTGGGTGGAAAAAATACCTATCACAACTACACCACTGCTTTATATGTGATTTATAGAAAATAACAACTGATGTCCAATCAGGAAGAAAATCCAATCAGACAAACTCAATTTTCAGGTTCTTTCGAAGAGCTTTTAAAAAGCTATCAGGAATTGCAGCTGAGGGTTACGCGTTTTTCTGCTGTTGAACAACAAATGATCAACATCAGGAACAAGCTTGACTATGAAATTACACGTCATAAAAGAATGCATGCTTTCAATAAAAAAGCATTGGAAGATATGCCCGATGCGGTGTTTTGTAAATTGGTGTCAGAGGCAGTTGTTGATATTTTAGAAGTGCAGGTTGGCGTTGTCATTGTGCAGCATTTGGATGAGATAGGTTGGCTTGGTTGTGGTGCTGAAGGGGCTGTTTTACATGCGGGTGCATGTCAAGTTTTGCTTCAGGTTTTTCTCCCTTTATGCGATAGCAATACGCAAGGAAATATTCTGAACATTGGGGAATCAGATTTTCTGGCTATTGAGTCAGTGCTCCCGGCCAAACATGCCTATGGTATTCATTTGGTTGATGAAGTAAATAAAATTTCTTTATTCATCCTCGGTGGCATTTTGGCAGATGGTGTCAAGTTATACGACCCCCTCGACAAGGATAGGGATGTTATTTTTTCGGTCTTTAGTCAACAAGTTTTAGCCCAATTTGTCAATCGAAAGAAAAATAAAACCATTGTCAATCAGGTTGATAAAATTGAAACACTCAGTAAAAGATTGTCAAAAATTACTGACAATTTCCTATCCTTTGGCTCCAGCCCAATGGAAAATATCGATCTGTTGACAAAATCTTGTGGTGAACTTTTGAAGGCCGATGCTGCCATGTATACGCGATCTGAAAAGTGTTTGATCAAACTGATGGAAAATAATGAATCAGATCTCTTGAATCATCAGAATGATTCTTGTGATTTGTGTTTTCAAATGTTTGCTGATAAGCCTCTTGGCCAAATGAAACATTTAAGTGCGGATGAAATTTTTATTTGGCACAATGCAAGAAAATGTGATTTCCCGGATGCAAAAACCTATGTGGGATGTGCGGTTTTACTTGAAAATAAACCCGTTAGCTGGCTGGCTTTGGTTTTTAATCAGGAGGTGATTCTTGAAGAAAATGACAAGCAAATCATGAAGATTATTTCTGCCGGTATTGCCGTTGAGGAATTGCGCAGTATCTCCATCGAGAACCTTCGAAAGAATGAGCAGTTGCTGAATTCCGTTGTGGAGACCCAGCAGGAAATGATTTGTCGTTACCTACCCGATACCACCCTTACGTTTGTAAATGCTCCGTATTGCAAGGTAATAGGGCTTTTAGAGAAAGATTTATTGGGAAAAAGATTGCTTGATTTGATTCCGAATGCATTTGTTAATGGGGTGCATACCTTGCCCGCTTCCAATAAATTGGATAACCATTCACGCATATTCTTTCATAAATTGTTAATGCCTGGTGGCAATTGGATGTGGCAGGAATGGGTTGAAACGGCTATTTATAATCATCAAAATCAAATTATTGAATTTCAGGCCATTGGAAGGGATATTACCGAGAGAAAAATTGCAGAAGAAATTCTGAAAAGCAAGATGGATGAGTTGGTGGTTATCAACAAAAAACTCGAGCAGTTGGCAAGTGATAACCAGGAGCTAGAACAATATGCCTATCTAGCTTCACATGATTTAAAAGAACCCCTGCGAACGGTAGAGAATTTTATTCAGTTGTTGACGGAGGACTATTCATCTCAACTCGATGCTCAGGCTCATAAATATTTGGATACCATCGTGGCTGCGATCAATAGAATGAATATTTTGATTAAAACCCTGCTTGAATTTTCTCGCTTGGGCGTGAATAAAAAGTTGACAAAGGTCGATTGTAGGGTGCTTTTGGATGAGGTTATCGCTGATTTAAACTCTGTAATCACCTCATCGGATGCCGTTATTCAGATTTCAGATATGCCACATCTCAATTTGTATGAAGCAGAAATGCGGCAGCTTTTTCAGAACCTCATTGCCAATGCCATTAAATTTAGAAAAAAGGATGTTCAACCCGTAGTAAAAATTTCCTGTGAAAAAACCAAGGAAGCATGGCAATTTTCAGTACGTGACAATGGTATAGGCATTGCACCAGAGCATTTTAAACGCGTATTTGAAATCTTTCAGCGTTTGCATGCGGGCAAAGAGTATGAAGGTAGTGGAATAGGACTAGCCAATTGCAAAAAAATTGTCAAGTTGCATTTGGGTGAAATATGGATTGAATCAACAGTGGGAGAAGGAACAAGCTTTTATTTTACGATTCAAAATTTGTAGATGGAAGCAAAATTACGTTGTGTAATGTTGGTGGATGATAATCCGGATGATAATTATTTTCACCAAAGGGTTATCGGCAAGTATGATCGTTCATTGAAGGTCATTTCTATGGAATCCGCCAATGAAGCCATGGCTTTTTTGAAAAGTAATCCTCATCGAGAAAATCATCCAGATCTTATTTTTTTGGATGTGAATATCCCCGGCATGAACGGTTGGGAGTTTTTAGACGCTTTTAACAATCTAGATGCAGAATTACGCAACAAGTCAGTAGTGGTTTTATTGACTACCTCCGATGACCAGCAGATCAGTTCAAGAGAAAAACCCCGTAAATTTCTGGCCGATTTTCAATCCAAGCCATTAACTGTGAATATTTTACAAGATTTAAAAGCGAAATATTTTTAGGATAATATACAGATTTTCAATCGATAAAATGGCTTAGGTATTTCGATGCTTAGGCATCATTTTTCATTTTTTTATCCAAAAAAACCTAATTTTTTGACGAAATTCCAATAAATTAGTACATTTGTTCTGATTTTCAACTCATTTTACTTTATTTTCATTCCATTATGCTCATTTTACTTTTGGGATGTGAAATAATTGTCTAATGTTGGGTATACCCTATCAAAATCTAAATTTATTCTAATCTATTAAAATAGTTTTATGCGAGTACATGTTAAAAAGTCGATTACATCGCTTTTGGCAAAGCAAATGATAGATGCGGCAGCCCAAAAAGCGGAAGAAATTGGAATGTCTATTGCCATTACCATTGTTGACGAAAGTGGCGTTTTGAAGGCATTTTCACGTATGGATACTGCTCCATTGGTTGCAGTGGATGCCTCCAGAAAAAAGGCGATTACCGCGGTAGGATTTGGTTTTCCTACCGGCGATGCTTGGTATAACTTTATCAAAGAAGACCCTATCTTGCACGAAGGTGCCCATAACTTGAAAGATTTTATTTTACTTGGAGGTGGCGCGCCTATCGTCGTGGATGATACCATCGTAGGTGCCATTGGTATCAGTGGTGGTCATTACAAGCAGGATGAAATTTGTTTGAACGCGGCATTAGATGTTTTAAAAAGTTAGTACCCCCCTAGATGCCACACAATATAGAATTCATAAGTACTTTGCATGATATAGAAGAACTTGTATCTAGTTTTGCCGATATCACTAGCTATGAAGCGCTTATTGAAAATATTAAAACACAAATTGAAAAGGTGGCACCCAACGATACCACTGGCATGTATCTTATTGATGAAAGGGAGAACACATTAAAATTGTTTTATGCCAAAGGTTTTTCATTTGAAGAGATGAAGGAGGCTGAAAAGACCGCTATGGAAAGGCATCCAGGGCATGTATACAGAACCGGAGAAGTATTGTGGGTAAAAGATCAACTTACAGAAAACAATCCATTTTCTATTGATTCGCGGAAGAATTCTCAAACCAGATCCAGGGTATATGTGCCTGTAAAGTTGAAAGATCAAATTATAGGCGTTTTTGGTATTCAGAGTAAAGAACCCAATGCTTTTACCGAAAGGCATTTGGCAGTTCTCAAGGTTTTTGCCGCCCTTGCCGCTGATTCGTATTCCTTGATCAAACAAAATAAAATTATCAGTGAAATCAATACTGAAAATGAACGCTTATCCATTCTAGCCAAAAGTAGTTTCAACAATGTCATTTTTACGGATAAAGATGGTAAAATAACCTATGTAAATGCTGCTTTTGAAAGAAATACCGGTTGGCATTTGTCTGAAATTATGGGGAAAAAGCCCGGTAGTTTTTTGGTGGGACTTCATACAGAGAAAGAAAAAACCCAAGAACTTCGAGAAGCCATTCAAAATCGAGTACCCTGCAATACCACTATCACCAACTACACCAAGGATGCTCAAGAATACAAAGTAAAAGTGCAATTGAACCCTGTTTTTGATGAACATGGAGAGTTATTGAGCTTTGTTGCTATACAGCAGGATGTTACCAAAGAAGAGCAACAAAAGGAAATTCTCAGAAAGGCAAGGCTTGAATTACAGGAGAATTATGAGTCGATGATGGACCTGAAAGAACAATATGCCGATATTGTTCAAACCACAGATGAATTAATTACCAGTCTAGATCCGCATGGCAACATTCTTTTTGTAAATCATTCCTGGTTAGAGAAAATGGGGTATCAGGAGCATGAGATTTTGGGTACGAATATCTTCACGTATATTCATCCTGATTCACAAAAACATTGCACGGAAATTTTTCAGAGTATTCATGCGGTTGAGGAAAGCAACTTCATGATTGATTATACAATTGTTGGGAAAAAAGGCAATCGAATTGAATTGGAAGGCTCTGTCAAGCTTAACTTTAAAGAAGGTCGTTTGCTGTATATCCGATCCCATTTAAGGGATGTTACAGAAATCAATCGCACTGCGAAAGAAAAGGAGCAGCAAGCAGAAAAATTAGCTAAAAGAAATCAAATTCTTGCCGAACTTTCGTCCATTGATTTCCAGCGTTATCCCAATAAAAAAGAAATTTATAAGAAGATTACCGAGTCGCTAGCAAATGGACTTGATGTTGCCCGTGTGGGTATCTGGAATTATCACGATCATTTAATAGCATGTGATGATCTTTTTGAGCTTCACATCGGAAAGCATTCAGAGGGGATGGTCCTTATGGAGTCTGATTTTGTACCTTATTTTGAAGCCTTGAAAACGCAAATGGTGATTGCTGCTGAAGATGCAAACACCCATCCAGCGAGTAGTTGTTTTACATCCTCTTATCTCCAAGATTTTGGCGTATCTGCTATTATGGATTTTCCATATAAGAGCAATAATAACTTAACAGGTGTTGTCTGTTGTGAGCATGTAGGTGGAAGCAGAAAATGGAGTGATAATGATATTGCATTTGGTCGTGCCATTGCGGATATGCTTTCTGTGATAGAAGAATCCCGTAAAAGATTGGAATTGGAAAAAACCTTTGGGCTTTTGTTTGATCAATCGGCGGATCCTATTTTGCTTTTTGATGAACAGTTGAAATGCATGGATTGTAATGATTCGACTTTGAAACTTTTGGGTTTTGAGGACAAAGCATTTTTCCTTGGAAGAGAACCTCATGAGTTTTTTCCTGAAAAACAATCCGATGGTACA
>CANKSK010000060.1 GCA_947485425.1 Bacteroidota bacterium
AAATATTTTTACGGGTTTCGTAAAGCCTGTTTTCAAGCTCCGAAACCACTCCACTGGCGTCTATACTGGTTTTTTCCGCCATCTGACGGGTTTTCTCCAATTGCTCTATTAATTCAGCAATCGGCTTCTCAAATTCAAGATAAGTCATCTTTTGTTTCTTAATGAAAGCGCAATTTAGTCATTTTGACAAAAATGTATTGAATTATCTTCTTTAAAAATCCTAAAAAACGTAAAGTTTTGCAAATACATAATTTTATATTATTGATATTCAAGTTTTTATATTAAATTTATCTATAAAATAAATGGGCACCTCATTTTTGAGTTCCGTTTTCTGTTTCTATATGTTTTCGGGGATTACTCATGAAGTGCTAATTTTCTTTCTGTCATTCATTGGATTGCTTAAGTATCGTTTCAAATCTTATTTTTGTGCAACAAATTCTTCCTATGACTGAAAAAACAACTTCCGAAAAATCATTTTCTCTTCAAAATATGAGCAATCTGCTTATCATGATATTTTTGTTCATTGTTGGATTTCATTTGGCTTCTGATTTTTTAATTCCTTTAACGTATGCGGTTTTGCTTTCAATGCTGATGCTTCCAGCCTGTAAGGCATTGGAACGTTTTGGTATTTCAAGGGGCTTGTCCTCTTTTTTGTCTATTTGTCTGATTTTTATTGGCATAGGGCTCTTGGTTTTTATGATGTCCTCCCAATTTCTCAGCATATCTAGCGATCTTCCTTCCTTGCAAAAGGGATTTTCTGAACGATTGGACAACTTGCAAACCTTCATTCAACAGAAAACTTCACTTTCTCCTGAAAAACAAATTCTCATCATCAAATCCAAAACAGAAACATTTTTATCATCCGCAGGAACTTATTTTACGGGTATTTTTTTTACCACTACCTCTGTATTGGGAAACTTTTTTTTAATCATCATTTATATCTTCTTTTTTCTTTACTATCGTCAAAGAATCTTTGTTTTTATTTTGAGGGTCATGCCGGGAAAGAGCCACGAAAAAACCTTGAAAACTTTGCATGAAATTACCAAGGTAACTACATCTTATATTGTGGGATTGTTGATTGTTATTTCTTTGCTTGCGGCAATGAATTTTATTGGTTTTTTCTTGATAGGTGTTCCGCACGCTTTGTTTTTTGCCTTGTTAATTGCTTTGCTTAATACCATACCCTACATAGGTGTTTGGATAGGAAGTGTTTTTCCTGTTTTGTATATGCTCATAACAAGAGATTCTGCCGGTCCGGTGTTTGCCGTGATTGCAGTGGTGGCGTTAAATCAATTTATTGAAGGTAATTTTTTGACTCCTACCATTGTGGGTTCAAGGGTTAAAATCAATGCCATGTCGGCTATCATCGCCATCATTCTTGGTGGCATTTTATGGGGTACTTCAGGGATGATTTTGTTTATTCCTTTGCTAGGAATTTGCAAAGTGATTTTTGATAATGTAGATAAAATGTCTCCCTATGCGTACCTTATTGGTGATGATTTTCCAGATTCCAAAGGGATTTCTGTGGTGAAGAAAATGAAAGACAGAATCAAGGCTTATTTTTCCAAATAAAAATATCTGCTTTGCTTTGGGGTTGGTCTTCGTATTGCCAGTTAAATCCCTTTAGGAGTAAGTCGCTTAAAGGCAATTCGTCAATAGGATAAAAGGTAGCTTCCGGTGATTTGATGAGCGTGATTTTTTGTACTTTATTTTCCTTTACCAAAAGCAAGATATGGCTGCAATCCGCCCGGTTTACCCCCATTAATTCCTTTTTGTCGTTGCGCACATAATAGATGGTTTGCCCATTGCCTTCCACATACATTTTATACATCTCATTGTCTTTGAAATAGGCGGTCATGTTTTTTCCTTTTACCTGATTGTATCTTCCAGTGTCTTCTAACGAAATAACAAATGATGAATTAAATAAAAACATTTTATCAATCTTTTGATGGGCAAGCTGAATTTGTATGAGGTCTCCTGTAAGTTGATTTTTATCTGTCCAAATAACAGGGTCATTAAACATGCGTATCGAAGAGTCACTAAAGTGATAAGCCAAAGAATCACATTTGCCGCGCATATCCGGCTTAAACATTTTTACATGGTGATAGGCATATAAAACTCTGTGCAGCCCAGTGCTGTCAAAGTTGCTAAATAAAGTATCTGCATGAAGGAATAAACTGTCTTTCTCAAATGCTTTGGTAAGCATCGCTTCTTGGGTTACAAACAATTTTTCTCCAATGTGTTCATCTTTTTTTCTTCCCGGTGGTTTTACAAACTCTGCATAATTGCCTTGTATCAAAATTTTTTGGACGGTATCCTTTAGTGTTACATGCATGAATGCTCTGCCCTTTCCTTGCTTGGCATCATAATACATGCTATCGCTCGTTAGAATTTGCTCTTGTTTTGTCAATATCGCATGTTTGCTGAATTGGGATATATCATGTTCGGTATCATACCATCCGTTTTCGCAATATATTTTTTCTTCTTTTCCGAAGATATTTGTGGGGCCTGTGAAATAGGCTGTTTTGTTTTGTGTATTGTAAATCAAAGAATCACAAATCATGCGGTAATCAGGATTGTTTAATACAACATCTTTCCTGAAAAAGAATTTTTTTTGTGATGAATAGTAAATGCCTTTTTTACTTACCAAAGTATTGGTTTGGTCTACAATTTTACCTCCGGTACTATAGCTTGCCTCTGATTTGTTTAAGTCATAGTCTAGAAATTCAGTGGTAAGTGTCATTTTGGGATCTTTCATTCTCACTTTTTTTTCTAATCTTGCTTTGCGATCATTACCTGAATAATGCAAAAACTGTCCATATAAATCCAAAGTATCACCTTGTTTAATATGCACATTGCTATAGGCATCAATGATATTTAATTCGGTATATTGATATGCGCTATCGCAATATAAAATAGCATTGTTTTGTTTGAAGATAACTTCTCCAATCAGCTTTCTGATTTTGCCGCCTTGCTGTTCGTCATAGCTAAGGGTATTGGCATTCAATAGTTCTACCTGATCTGCATTTTGTGCTTGCGCATCATGCTTGTTTATCAATAAAAACAAGGCTTGCAAAATAAGCAGATAGACAAATCGAGTACCCTTTATGTTTTTAAACCTATTCATTCCTGAATTTTATAATTTCCTCAATCATTGATTGAATTTGTTCTTCTTCATTAAAGGCATGCAGGCAAATCCGTATTCTTTCTTTTCCCAGAGGAACGGTAGGGCTTAAAATGGGGCGCACATCAAATCCTGCCTCTTGAAGTTTTTTCGAAAGCTTTAAGGCCTCTTGGTTTCCATGGCAAGATACAAATTGTATTGGGGTTTGGGATGTATTTTGAATGGGGATTTGATTGAAGATACTTTTTTTGAAAATCCCAATATTGTGAAAGAGTTTTTCTCTTTCTTTTATGGCAAAAGGCAGGTAGGTGTATGCCGAATAGATATTTTGAATGGAATGCAAGGGCATTGCTGTTGTGTAGATAAAAGACCTGGCGAAATTGATTAAAAAATCTTTTAACAATTGAGAACCACAAACCGCAGCACCATGACATCCCAAGGCTTTTCCAAAGGTGTAAACCACAGCGAACGTTTTTTCTTTTATGCCTGCTTCTATGGTTAGGCCTTTGCCATCTATACCAAAGATGCCATTTGAATGTGCTTCATCAACAATGAGATGGGCAGTGTATTTTTGACACATATCGGCAATTTCTCTCATTGGGGCTTGGTCCCCATCCATGGAATAAACGGCTTCAATGGCTACAAATACATTTCCTTTCGCACTTTTTAATTTTTCTTCTAGATGTACAGTGTCATTATGTCGGAAAGCAACTTTTTGGGCAGGACTTAATCTGATGCCGTCTTTTACGGAAGCGTGGATGCTTTCATCATAAATAACGGTATCATTTCTTCCCGGTAGGGATGAGAAAAGCCCCAGGTTTGCATCATATCCGGAGTTGAATAGGAGGGCTGCTTCTGCTTGATGAAAATCTGCCAGAAATGTCTCTAAATTTTCTGCTTCTTCAGAATTGCCACTAATCAATCGCGATCCTGTAGATCCATTCCGCTGCGAAAGAGGAGGCGTATTGGGCTGTAAGAAGGGCCGCAAGGATGCTGAACGAGAGAGGCCTAAATAGTCATTTGAACAAAAATCAATCAGGTTTTTTCTGATCGATAATTTTCTGAAGGAGCCTTCAGAAATTCTTTTTTGCAAGGCCTGTTGCAGGAAATCATTCATGCGTTTCTTGAAGAGGCTTTGCTTTATTGAAATCTTTAAAGGCTTCCCTGGGTTTCAATCCCAAAATTTGGAACATTTCCATGTCCTCACTAAAGGAAGGATTGGGAGTGGTCAATAATTTATCTCCGGCAAAGATCGAATTTGCGCCTGCCATAAAACAGAGTGCTTGCGCCTCACGGCTCATTTGTGTTCTTCCTGCGGAAAGTCTTACCACCGTTTTGGGTATAACAATGCGGGTAGTGGCTATCATTCTTACCATCTCCCAGGTGGATACCAATTCCATATTCTCCATGGGTGTACCTTTTACCGGAACCAGCGCATTGATAGGTACCGATTCGGGTTGTGGGTTCAGATTGGCGAGTGTATAGAGCATGCCAGCACGATCTTCTATGCTTTCTCCCATGCCGATAATTCCTCCGGAACATACCGATACCTTGGCTTTACGAACATTTTCTATGGTGTTCAGGCGGTCGTCATAGGTTCTGGTGGTAATGATTTTTTTATAATGATCATCGGATGAATCGATATTGTGGTTATAGGCATATAGGCCTGCATCGGCAAGTTTTTGTGCCTGACTTTCGGTAAGCATGCCAAGGGTGCAGCATACTTCCATGCCCAAAGCGTTTACCCCTCTAACCATGTCTAACACCCTGTCAAAATCTCTGTTATCTCTTACTTCTCTCCAAGCAGCACCCATACAAAGCCTAGAAGCCCCACTGTTTTTTGCTCTTTTAGCGGCGGCTAAAACCTCATCGGTTTGCATCAAGGCCTGAACCTCTACATCGGTATGGTATCTGGCTGCCTGTGGGCAATATCCACAATCTTCAGAGCATCCACCGGTTTTTATGGATAATAAACTGCTGATTTGAACTTCTGAGTAGTCATTATTTTGTCTGTGGATTTCAGCTGCTTTGTAAATCAGGTCCAAAAGGGGCGTGTGATAAATATCCAGTATTTGTTCTTTGCTAATTGCCGCCATATCAGTGCTTTTTAGGTTTGTATTATTGATTTTAATATCAAAATGCGTTTTTAATGTGCATTTTCTTCATTGCGCAAAGATAAAAATAATAATATGAGATATCTTTGCCAATTATTAAAGAAATCATGAGAATTGATATAATAACCGTTTTGCCGGGTTTGTTAGAGAGCCCTTTTAGTCATTCCATTCTGAAAAGGGCATCGCAGAAAGGCCTTGTAGAAGTAAATCTAATCAATCTCCGCGATTTTGCCTTCGACAAGCACAAGGCCGTTGATGATTACGCCTTCGGTGGTGGTGCCGGTATGGTCATGATGATTGAGCCTATTGCCCGTTGTATTGAAAGCCTCAAGGCAGAAAGAACCTATGATGAGGTCATTTATATGAGCCCGGATGGAGAAAAACTCAATCAAGGGATTTCCAATAAATTGTCGATGGATAAAAACTTGTTGATTCTCTGTGGACATTACAAAGGGGTAGATGAGCGGGTAAGGGAGCATTTTATTACCAAAGAGATTTCAATTGGAGACTATGTGCTTTCTGGAGGCGAGCTTCCTGCGGCTGTTTTATGCGATAGTATCATTCGATTGCTTCCTGGTGTGCTGTCCGATGAGACCTCAGCGCTTACCGATTCTTTTCAGGATGGGCTGATTGCGCCTCCGGTATATACCAGGCCTGCTGATTATAAAGGGATAAAGGTTCCTGATGTTTTGCTTTCCGGAAATCCCCGAGAAATAGATAATTGGCGATATGAACAGTCGCTAAAACGCACCAAACAAAGGCGCCCAGAAATGGGTGGGGAATAAGATGTTTTTTAATCATCTGTAATACAGAGAGGTAAGATTAAAAAAAGATTATTTTCATCAATAGTATTTGTATTTAATAAATTGTCTATATTTGCACTCTTAATAAATAATTGGCCTAAAAACATTAAATAGCTCAAAATCATGGACTTAGTTAAAATAGCAGAGGCAGCGTTTACAGAGAAAAAAGTAAATCCCTCATTCAAAGCCGGTGATACGGTAACCGTTTACTATAAGATCCGTGAGGGTAATAAAGAGCGTATCCAGCAGTTTCAAGGTGTTGTTTTGCAACGCAAAGGAATAGATACCACTGAAACTTTTACTGTTAGAAAGATTTCTAATGGTGTTGGTGTAGAGCGTATTTTTCCAATTAATTCACCTCGTATTGATAAAATCGAAGTGAACAAAAGAGGTATCGTTAGAAGAGCACGTATATTTTATCTTCGCGGTATTTCAGGTAAAAAAGCAAGAATCGAAGAACGCAGGTCATAATTGCCTACTTATATCTCAACAAAAAGGTCTATCCAAAAAGGTAGGCCTTTTTTTATGGTACATAAGTTCTTATTTCCGGCGTCTGTATTTGCCTCTGGTTTGATAATAATACCTAGAGCGTGCCCTGTTTTTATAGACATTGGGGCTTGTACTATAGGACTTGCGAAAATATCCTTTTTTAAATTTCCCTAAATAATTAACAGACGGCCT
>CANKSK010000061.1 GCA_947485425.1 Bacteroidota bacterium
ATTGGGTAGAACCGTCATGATTGTAAAGAAAAGCCCCAAGGCATTTGCAGCATTGCTAGCCGTAGGATGCAGCTTCAGCTTGGTATTTCAGGCGCTGATTAATATGGCGGTAGCCGTGCACCTCTTTCCGGTTACCGGACAAACCTTGCCCCTGGTCAGTATGGGCGGAACATCGCTGTGGTTTACCAGCATTGCTATCGGCATTTTATTAAGTGTCAGCAGAAATATTGAAAACGAAGTAGAACTAGAAGAAGGAGGTGAGCTTGTCGCAGCATAAAACCAAAATTATTATCAGTGGAGGTGGTACAGGCGGACATATTTATCCTGCTCTTGCCGTTGCGAACGCATTGAAGGAAATGGATCCTACCATAGAAATTTTATTTGTAGGAGCCGAAGGACGCATGGAAATGGAAAAAGTTCCTGCTGCCGGCTATCCTATTCAGGGCTTATGGATTAGCGGTTTACAAAGGAAGCTTACCCTTGATAACTTATCCTTCCCCTTTAAGGTACTTTCCAGTTTGAGAAAAGCCTCGACGATTATCGATACATTTAAACCAGATGCCGTAGCAGGATTTGGTGGGTATGCCAGCGGTCCATTGTTATTTATGGCGAGCCGAAAAAAAATTCCTGCATTGATACAGGAGCAAAATTCCTTTCCCGGCATTACCAATAAAATCCTTTCGAAAAAAGTAAGCACCATTTGTGTGGCTTATGAAAACATGCAGAAATTTTTTCCAGCAGAAAAGATTATCTTAACAGGAAATCCGGTACGACAAGATATTATTGACTTGGCAGGAAAAAAAAGTGAAGCCTCGGCCTTTTTTGGAATCGACGAAAACAAAAAAACGCTTTTGGTAATTGGAGGCAGCTTAGGAGCCAGAACGCTGAATGAATCTGTTATACAGGCATTGCATCATTTGAAGGGTGAAAGCATTCAATTGATCTGGCAAACGGGAAAACACTTTTATCCCAAGGCGAAAGAAGCCTGTAAGGGTTATGAAATGGATGGAATCCAAGCGCATGAATTTATCAATCGGATGGACTTTGCCTATGCAGCTGCCGATGCGGTCATTTCAAGAGCAGGAGCCATTAGTGTTTCCGAAATTTGTTTGGCAAAAAAACCGGCCATCCTAGTTCCTTCGCCCAATGTTGCAGAAGATCATCAAACAAAAAATGCGCAAGTATTGGCTAACAAAAATGCCGCACTGATGGTTTCTGATGTAGAGGCAAGAGAACATTTGATGTCGAACATGATAAAGCTTATCCATGACGAAAATAAAAAATCGGAATTGATACACAACATAACACCATTGGGAATGGCCAATTCTGCAAAAGACATTGCAAAAGAAATATTAAAATTAGCGGCGAACAAGAATTGAAAACAGCAGATATACATATCGTTTACCTGATAGGCATTGGAGGCATTGGCATGAGTGCATTGGCCAGATATTTCAAAGCTGAAGGAAAGATCGTTTGCGGTTATGATAAAACGCCAACTCCACTTACTTCTCAACTTGTGGAAGAAGGCATAGACATCCATTTTGAAGATCAAAAAGAAAACATTCCATTTTTTCAGAAACTGGAAAATGGGGAATTGCAAAAAGAAGAGGTTCTGCTTATTTATACACCAGCCATTCCGGTGCAACATGAGGAGTTGAATTATTTAAAAGCAAAAGGCTTTATCCCACATAAGCGGTCTGAAATTTTGGGTCTGCTTACACAAGAAAAATTTACCATTGCCATAGCGGGAACCCATGGCAAAACGACCACTTCCTCTATGGTTACCCAAATGCTTACCTATTCAAAAACGCCATGCATTGGATTTTTAGGAGGCATCAGCAAAAATTTTATGAACAATATGATTTTGCCCTTGCGTTCAGAAATTCAAAATGCTTTGGTGGTGGTTGAAGCGGATGAGTATGATCGTTCTTTTCTTTCTTTGCATCCGGACATGGCGATAATCTCCTCTATGGATGCAGATCATTTGGACATCTATGGAACGGAAGGCCATATGGCTGAATCCTATAATCAATTTGCGTCTTTGCTAAAAACATCGGGCAAACTGATTGTTAAATCGGGCTTACCCATTCAAGCTCCACATATGACCTATTCTATCTATGAGCCTGCGGACTATGAAGGCATGCACATCAGAATAGAAAACCACAGATATGTTTTTGATGTAAAGACACCATATGGAATCATCAAAGATTTAAGAATAGGATTACCCGGCAGGCACAATGTTGAAAATGCAGTGGCCGCATTGGCTGTTGGCATCGAACTGCATATCAGCGAAAGTGACATCAGAAAGTCTTTTGAACTGTATTCAGGGGTTAAAAGAAGATTTGAAAAAATAATAGAAAATACAGATATAACCTACATTGATGATTATGCCCATCATCCGGAAGAAATCAGAGCCTTGTTATCTTCTGTAAATGAAATGTATCCCGGTAAAAAAATCATGGGCATTTTTCAACCACATCTCTATTCCAGAACACGAGACTTTGCCGGTGCCTTTGCAGAAAGCCTTTCATTGTTAAATGAACTGATTTTATTGGACATTTATCCTGCTCGAGAACTGCCCATTGAAGGTGTCACGAGTCAAATTATCGCTCAACAAATCAAATCGCATTGTCATGCGAGCATCACCACAAAAGAAGAAGCCCTTGAGATGGTGAAAAAAATGAAGCCTGAAGTCCTCTTGACCATTGGCGCAGGTGATATCGACACCCTCGTTGAACCGTTAAAACATCTTTTCGAAAAAAAATAATAACGCCTTGAAAAAACAAATCCTACATATCGCAAGCTGGATACTCCTCCTATCAGGAATAGTGGTATTGTTGGGCTTTGCCGATATGCAGCAAGGGGAAGCAGTTTGTCAAAAACTGAATATTAGCATTGATACAAATCATGGAAATTTATTTATTGAAGAATCAGATATCAGAACTTTTTTACGCGACCAAGGGGATACTTTAATCGGCAAACGGCTGAAGGATATTAACATTGGCATGTTGGAAAAATTATTGAGAAACAATCCATACATTGAAAATGCTGAAGTATATTCGACGATTGATGGAGAGGTGTATATTGAGATTATCCAAAGAAACCCCATCATCAGAATATTTAATGCCCTGAATGATAGTTACTATATAGATGAACACGGGATGTATATGCCATTAAATGGCAAGTATACAGCCCGAATTCTTGTTGCCAATGGAAACATTTATGATATGGAAAAAGTCTTTTCCAAAGATTCTTTATCTACTGATACCCTTAACGGATTGAAAGGAGAAATTTTCAAATTAGCACAGTTTATCAACAAAGATGCCTTCTGGAATGCATGCATCGAGCAAATTTATGTGGCTTCTGATGCGCAAATTGAATTGATTCCCAAAATAGGAAACCATCGCATTATATTGGGAGATACAAGCAAAATGCAAGATAAGTTTAACAAACTGCACCTTTTTTATAAAACCAAAATGGGGAATACAGGATGGAAAGATTATTCAGAAATAAACCTTACCTACGATAATCAAATTGTATGTAAGCTGAAAGAAACAAAAGACATTATTCAATAAAAAATTACTAATCAGTTGCGGTAAAATGGAAAAAAAAGATTTAAAATCAGTAGAAGTGGTTGTAGGGCTTGATATTGGAACAACAAAAATTTGTGCCATTGTAGGGTGCATGAATGAATTTGGGAAAATTGAAATTTTGGGAATGGGCAAAACCGAATCCATCGGCGTAACACGAGGAATGGTTTCTAACATTGAAAAAACCGTACAGTCTATAAAGATTGCGGTGCAAGAAGCGGCTGACAAATCGGGAGCAGACATCAAGGTGGTGAATGTAGGTATTGCAGGACAACACATCAGAAGTCTTCAGCACAGGGGCATGAAAACAAGAAACAGTCTTGAGGAAGAAATCTCTCACAAAGATATTGATTCCATCATTGAGGATATGTTCAAAATTGCGATGCTTCCTGGAGAAGAGATCATTCATGTGATTCCTCAGGAATATATTGTTGATAGTGAAGTAGGCATCAAAGATCCTGTAGGCATGGCAGGCAGCAGGTTAGAAGCCAATTGCCATATCATCACCGGTCAAGTTGCCGCAGCAAAAAACATCCACAAGTGTGTGGAGAAAGCCGGATTAAAAGTAGAGGATTTAATTTTAGAACCTTTAGCCTCTTCAGAAGCGGTACTCACAGAAGAAGAAAAAGAAGCCGGCATTGTTTTAGTCGATATAGGTGGCGGAACCACTGATATAGCGATTTTTCAAGATGGCATCATTCGACACACTGCTGTAATTCCTTTTGGAGGGAACATCATTACTGAGGACATCAAAGAAGGATGCAGCATCATCAAAAACCAAGCGGAGCTTCTGAAAGTAAAATTCGGTTCTGCTTTGGCGAATGAAAACATGGAAAATGAAATTGTATCTATTCCCGGACTGAGAGGAAGAGAGCCCAAAGAAATTTCTCTAAAAAATCTGGCGCATATCATTCAAGCGCGAATGGAAGAGATTATTGAAAATATTCATTATGAAATCAAATGCTCCGGTTATGAGAAAAAACTCATTGGTGGCATTGTTATCACCGGTGGTGGTGCACAGTTAAAGCATCTCAGTCAGTTGATGTCCTACATGACCGGCATGGATACCCGTATTGGATATCCCAACGAACACCTGAGCAAGGGATTTGTTGACGAAGTAAAAAGTCCTTTATATGCAACCGCTGTAGGACTCGTCATCAAAGGCGTTCAGAAAATCCGCAAAGAAAATAGTCGACAAAAAACTGTTGCACAACCATCAGAACGCGTCAATGAAGATGGCAATTGGTTAACCAAATTAATTAAAAAAGGCGGCATTTGGTTGAATGAAGGCGAAGAAAATTAATACAAAGAATACAAGCAATCCAGAAATTACAACACATAAAAACAACATCATGGAATTTGAAATCCCAAAAAACAATCCTTCAATCATTAAAGTAATAGGTGTAGGCGGCGGCGGAAGCAATGCAGTCAATCATATGTACCGTCAGGGTATTAAAGGCGTAGATTTTATTGTCTGCAATACCGACCAGCAAGCCCTTGACATCAGCCCGGTGCCTAATCGCATCCAATTGGGATATAGCCTTACCGAAGGCCGTGGAGCAGGCTCGATAGCAGAGGTAGGAAAAAATTCAGCGATTGAAAATATAGATGAAATCAGAAGTCTTCTTTCTGATGGAACCAAAATGATTTTTATCACCGCAGGAATGGGCGGCGGTACCGGCACAGGCGCCGCTCCTATTATTGCCGCTGTTGCCAAAGAAATGGGAATACTTACCGTTGGCATCATCACCATCCCATTTTCTTTTGAAGGAAAAAAACGTCAAATACAAGCCAAAGAAGGCTTGGATGAATTCAAGAAAAATGTAGATACTTTGCTCATCATTTGCAATGATAAACTCCGTGAGATGTATGGCAATTTAACCCTTGCCAATGCCTTTGCCAAGGCGGATAATATTCTGACTACAGCAGCCAAAGGAATTGCAGAAATCATCACCATTACCGGATATGTCAATGTTGATTTTGAAGATGTTAAAACGGTAATGACCAACAGTGGAAAAGCCATCATGGGAAGTGCTTTGGCTGAAGGCGAAAACAGAGCGGTTCGTGCCGTTGAAGAAGCCCTTGCATCTCCCCTATTAAACGACAGCAACATCGAAGGTGCAAGATATATTCTTTTAAATATCGCTTCGGGAACCAAAGAGGTTACCATGGACGAAATCAGTGAAATAACGGATTATATCCAAGATTCAGCGGGCTCTTCTGCCGATATCATCTGGGGCAATTGCATTGATGTAGCACTGGAAGAAAAAATCAGCGTTACCATCATCGCTACTGGTTTCAATGCCAATGAAGAAATTGATTTTTTAGGAAACAGAAACCCTGCAAGCAATCGTGTTGTGCATGATTTAGAATCTAAAATCTTCACAAACACCCCTGAGACGAAAAGAGAAATCGAGGTAGAAGAAAAATTCGAGAACCCGATGGAGCCTGTTTTGATTCGCAAGGAAGTGGTAGAAGAAAACATTCCTTTTGAGTATGAATTTGTTATCCCACAAGAAGAAAATCCTGAGCCGATGCAAAATATTTTCTCAATAGAAAGTGAGAGCAGTTCTACCCCTCAAAACATCGTGAAAGCAGAAAGCAGACAAGCTTCTGATAACGACACTTTAGAGGAGCAGCTGCGCAGATCTAGAGATAAAATTCTCAAGCTTCGTGACCTGAGCGTGAAACCAAAATCGTATGCCAGCATCGCTGACTTGGAAAAAGAACCTGCCTATAAAAGAAAAAATATTCGTCTGGAAAATGTTACCCCTTCCAACGAATCTGAAATATCCAGGTATACCCTTGGTGAAGATGACAACAAAACACCAGGACTCAGACCCAACAATTCTTTTCTTCACGACAACGTAGATTAAGGCTTTCAAATAAATACCCAAGAGCTGATGTTTTTTGTTCATGAGAAACAAAAGCATCAGCTCTTTTCAATCAAATAATCTTTGGATGATGGAAGAATTTGACACCTTCTATTTAGGCGTAATCATAACTCCTATTGTATTCGTCTTTCTGTTGTATTACCTTTCACAAAACAACAAGCAGATACAGCGTACCCTTTACATTTTATCTTGGAACATCCTTTTTCTCTTTTTG